>JBQGCF010000324.1:0-5320 GCA_052038315.1 Iamia sp. | reverse complement strand
GGGTAGCCACCCGGCGCGGGCGCCCCCGGCTGCGGCGGGTACCCACCGGGCTGGCCGGGCTGGCCGGGCGGCGGGTAGGCGCCGGGCGGTGGGGGCGGCGTCCCTCCGGGCGGGCCGGGCTGCGGCGGCGGGTAGCCACCGGGCTGGCCGGGACCGGGGGGAGGCGGGGGGTAGCTCATGGTGTCGCGGGACCTCGGGGGTTGGTCGAGCGGGACGGGGCATCTCGTTGGGCGAACCAGCCGGCGCCGACGCCCAGGGACCCCAGCATCGCACCGGCACAGGCGGCAACGGTGCCCCCTCCCACTCCGGTGCGGGGGAGGCGGTCGAGGGCGACCAGGGCGAGGGCCGTGCCGGCGACGGCGAGGACGATGCCGGCGACGCCGATGCCGATGCCGAGGCGGCCGCCCAGGCCGGTGCCGATCAGCACCAGGGCGCCGCCGAGGGGGATCAGGTAGACGGCCAGGCCGGCCCAGCGGGGGACGAAGGCGTCGACGGTGCCGGCCAGGACGAGGTCGGCGATCCGGCGCAGGGCGATGGCGGACCCGGCGCCGCGATCGGACCACGGCAGGAAGGTCGAGGCCAGGAGCAGCACGCCGCCGAGGCTGCCGACCGCGAGCGACGCGGCCTCGGCTCGGGGCGGGCGGGCCAAGCCCGGGACGGTACCACCGGACCGTTACCCGATCGTTGGTGGCATCCACCGCCGCATCGTCTGCCAGACTCGCCGGCCATGCGCCGGAGCATCGTCGTCGTCCTCGTCGCCGCCCTGATCGGAGCGGGGTGCTCGTCGTCCGACGACGACCCCGACCCGGCCGCCGAGCGTGACACCACGACCACCGCTTCGACCGAGACCGAGGAGACGACGACCACGGCCGCGCTGCCGCCGGTCGAGGCCTCCGAGCTGGTCGAGGAGCCCTGCTGGTGGGAGATCCCGGACGACGCCCCGGCCGGGGTCACCGTCACCTGCGGCACCGTCGCCGTCCCCTCCGACGCCACCGACCCGGACTCGGACCCGGTCCGGCTGGCGGTGGCCCGGGTCCACGGCACCGGCGACGCCGAGGCCGAGCCGGTCCTGTCGCTCCACGGCGGTCCCGGGGGCGACGCCCTTTCGGGCCCGCCGACCGGCCTGATGGGCCTCGACATCCTCGACGAGCGCGACGTCATCACCTTCGACCAGCGCGGCGCCGGCCGGTCGACCCCCAGCCTGAACTGCCCCGAGAAGGAGCTGGCGATCCTCGACGCCCTCGCCGCGGCCGAGCCGTGGGACGTCGAGTACGGCGCCAACCGGGACGCGGTGCGGGAGTGCTTCCGGCGCCTGACCGAGGACGAGGGGATCGACCTCGACACCTACGACACGCCCGCCTCGGTGCGCGACGTCGAGGTGCTGCGGGAGACCTTCGGCGTCGAGGCGTGGAACCTGTGGGGGGCGTCGTACGGCACCCGGCTCGGGCTCGACTACGCCCGGACCCACCCCGACCGGGTCCGCTCGCTGGTGATCGACTCGGTGTACCCGCCCGAGGCCGGGGGCGTGGAGCGGGCCAAGGCCCTGCCCCAGGGCGCCCTCGATCGGCTGGCCGAGGCGTGCGCCGCCGAGGAGGCCTGCGCCGGCGCCTACGGCGACCTGGTGGCGCTGGTCGACGAGGCCGCCGCGGCCATGGACGCCGACCCCGAGGAGCTCACCGCCACCGTCACCCTCGACGGCGAGCCGGTCGAGCGGGACTTCGTCCTCACCGGTCCCGACGTGCGGGCCGGGCTGTTCGCCGCCATGTACGACAGCGAGCTGATCCCGCTGCTGCCGAGCGTCATCTCCGCCGTCGCCGGCGGCGACCGGGCGATCATCCCGCAGTTCGTCGACGTCGGCGTCCCCCGGCTGCTCGACCTGTCCGAGGGCGCCTTCTACTCGGTCGAGTGCGCCGACTCGGGCAACAGCCTCGACGGGGCGGACGTCGAGGCCGAGCTGGCCCAGCAGACCGAGGACGCCCTGATCGCCCTCAACTCGGCCCAGGTCTTCTGCGCCGACTGGCCCGTCGAGCGGGGCCCCGATGCCTTCTCCGAGCAGGTCACCGTCGACGTCCCGACGCTCGTCTACGGCGGCACCCTGGACCCCATCACGCCGTTCGCCGACTCCGAGGCCCAGGCCGAGGCCATGCCCGACGCCCGCTTCGTCGCCGTGCCGGGCGCGGGCCACGGGGCGGCGGCGACCGACGAGTGCACCCGGGGTGCCCGCGACGCCTTCTGGCGGGACCCGGCGAGCGACCTGCCGGCCTGCGTCGAGGCCCTCGAGGCGCCGCGCTTCGTGGTCGGGGGCTGATCGGAGCGTGCGCGGCGGCAGCGAGCTCCCCCTGCCCAGCCCGGCGCTGGTCGACGCGGCGCGCGGCGTCGTGCTGCGCCCGTGGCGGACCAGCGACGCCCTGGTCCTGGCCACGGCCTGGGCGGTGCCCGACATCGCCGGGCAGTCCACCGTCCCCCGCACCGGGTCGGTGGGCGATGCCGAGCGCTGGATCGCCGGCGCCCCTGCCCGCCGCGAGGTGGGGCTGGCCCTCGACCTCGTCATCGGGCCGCTCGGCGGCGACGACGTCTGGGGCGAGGTCGGCCTGGCCCCCCTCCGGCTGACCGCCGGCGACGAGGTCCGGGACGAGCTGGAGATCGGCTGGTGGGTGCTGCCCGGGCACCGGCGGCGGGGCGTGGCCACCGCTGCCGCCGGGCTGCTGGCCCGCTGGGCGGTCGCCACCCTCGACGTCGACCGGCTCGTCGCCCGGATCGGACGGGACGAGCCCGGGTCGGCGGCGGTGGCCACCCGGATCGGCCTCCGCCGGGTCGGTCCCCTCGACGGCGAGCGGGACCTGTGGGCCGGGGCCGCCGGGCCGCGGGTGTAGCATCCGCCCCGGCCGTGAAGCGGGTCCGGTGAGGCCCGCACGGCTGGAGAGAGATGGCTGAGAGAGAGCGTCGCATCTCGCCGCCCTACGGCGGCGTGTTCGTGCCCCGGACCCGGGTGCTCGACCGGGACGACGTGGCCCGGGCCATCTGGCGCATGGCCCACGAGGTCGTCGAGCGCAACCACGGCCTGGCCCGGGTCACCGTGATCGGGCTCCAGACCGGTGGCGTCTGGATCGCCGAGCGGCTGGCCGACGCCCTCGACACCATCGAGCAGGTCCGGCCCGAGGTCGGCGCCCTCGACGTCGCGTTCTACCGCGACGACATCGGCCTCCGGCCCGTCCTCCCCGAGGCCACCACCGAGATCCCCGAGGACATCGACGGGCGCAACATCGTGCTGGTCGACGACGTCCTCTTCACCGGTCGCACCATCCGGGCCGCCCTCGGCGCCCTCCACGACTACGGCCGGCCCCGCTCGGTCCAGCTGGCCGTGATGGTCGACCGGGGCCACCGGGAGCTGCCGATCCGCCCCGACTTCGTGGGCAAGAACCTGCCGACCAGGAGGGACGAGGTGGTCGACGTCCACCCCGACGGCGTCGACCTGGGCGAGATGGTGCGCTGATGCGGCACCTGCTCTCGACTGCGGACCTCGACGGCGACGACATCGAGCACCTGCTCGAGCTGACCGACGAGTTCGTCAAGGTCAGCGCCCGGGCCATCCCCAAGGTCCCCGCCCTCCGGGGGCGCACGGTCGCCTCGCTCTTCTACGAGGACTCGACCCGCACCCGGCTGTCGTTCGAGACGGCGGCCAAGCGGTTGTCGGCCGACACCATGACCTTCAGCGTGGGCACCTCGTCGGTGAAGAAGGGCGAGTCGCTGCGGGACACCGCCCTCACCATCGAGGCCATGGGGGTCGACGCGGTCGTCGTCCGGCACCGGTCGTCGGGCGCCCCGCACCGGGTGGCCGAGTGGATCGACGCCGCCGTCGTCAACGGGGGCGACGGCTGGCACGACCACCCCACCCAGGCCCTGCTCGACTGCTTCACGCTGACCCGGCGGCTGGCCACGCCCCGGCTCGACGGCGTGCGCATCGCCATCGTCGGCGACATCAAGCACTCCCGGGTCGCCCGGGCCGACGTCCACGCCTTCACCGCCCTGGGCGCGTCGGTCACCCTCGTCGCCCCGCCGACCCTGCTGCCGCCGTCGCTGGTCGGCTGGCCCGTGCAGGTCAGCCACCACCTCGACGAGGTGCTCGACCAGGTCGACGCCGTCTACCTGCTCCGCATGCAGCGCGAGCGGATGACCGAGGCCCTGATCCCGTCGCTCCGCGAGTACACCGACCGCTACGGCCTGACCGTCGCCCGGCTGGGCCGGCTCGCCGACGAGGTCGTGATCATGCACCCCGGACCCATGAACCGGGGCGTGGAGATCGCCCCCGAGGCGGCCGACGACCGGCGCGCCGTGATCGTCGACCAGGTCCGCAACGGGGTGGCCGTCCGCATGGCCGTGCTCTTCCGGCTGCTCGCCGGCGAGGTGCGCGCCGAGTCCGTTGCCGAGTCCCTGGAGGCCGTGGGTGGCTGAGCCGATCCTGATCCGTGGCGGCGAGGTCATCGACGCCACCGGGCGCCGCCGCGCCGACGTCGTCGTCGAGGACGGGCGCATCGCCGCGGTCGGTCCGTCGTTGGACGCGCCCGGCGCCAGGGTCCTCGACGCCGGCGGGTGCGTCGTCGCCCCGGGACTCGTCGACCTGCACGCCCACCTCCGCCAACCCGGCAAGGAGGAGGCCGAGACGGTCGAGACCGGCAGCCGCTGCGCGGCCCTGGGCGGGTTCACCGCCGTGGTGGCCATGCCCAACACCACGCCGGCCATCGACTCCGCCGCCGTGGTCCGGGAGGTCGTCGAGCTGGGCCGCACCGCGCTGTGCGCCGTGCACCCGTCGGGCGCCATCACCGTGGGGCGGCTCGGCGAGACGCTGGCGCCGATGGGGGAGATGGCCGACCTCGGCGTCCGCCTCTTCACCGACGACGGCACCGGCGTCCAGGACGACCAGCTGATGCGCCGGGCCAGGGAGTACGCCGTCGGCCTGCCGCACCCGGTCGTGCTGGCCCAGCACTGCGAGAACGACGCCCTGGCCGCCGGCGGCCACATGCACGAGGGGGAGTGGTCCTCCCGGCTCGGCATCGCCGGCCAGCCCCACGCCGCCGAGGAGGCCATGGTCGCCCGGGACATCGCCCTGGCCCGCCTGACCGGCGCCCGCATCCACATGCAGCACATGTCGACGGCCGGGTCGGTGGCCATGATCGCCGACGCCCGGGCGTCGGGCCTGGCGATCAGCGCCGAAGCGACGCCGCACCACATGCTGCTCACCCACGATCTGGTCGAGTCCTTCGACCCGGTCTTCAAGGTCAACCCGCCGCTGCGGACCGCCGAGGACGTGGCCGCCGTCGTG
>JBQGCF010000323.1:0-2057 GCA_052038315.1 Iamia sp. | reverse complement strand
AGCTGGCCGTGCGCCAGATGCGCGAGACGGGCGGGCTGGTGTGCTTCGACCTGCCCGGCGGCATCGAGGCCGGGCGCCGGTTCGTCGAGGCCCTCGAGCTGGCCCAGCTGGCCACGTCGCTGGGCGGGCCCGAGACGCTGGTGACCCACCCGGCGTCGACCACGCACGTCGGCCTCCTCCCCGAGGAGCTGGCCGCAGCGGGCATCGGGCCGGGCACGATCCGCATCTCGGTCGGCCTGGAGCACCCCGACGACATCCGGGCCGACCTGGCCCGGGGCCTGGACGCGTGCCAGAGCTGATCGAGGTCGAGCTCTACCGGCGCGTCGTCGATCGGGCGGTCGGCCGCACCGTCGCCACGGTGTCGGCCCCCGACGAGTGGTTCTGCAAGGGCGTCACGCCGTCCGCGCTGGTCGCCGCGCTGCGGGGCGTGACGCTCCTCGGCACCCGGCGCCGGGGGAAGCTGCTGCTGGTCGACACCGACGGGCCGGTCATCGGGCTGCGGTTCGGGATGACCGGGCGGGCCCTGGTCGACGGGCAGGGCCCGATCGCCGAGCTGGAGTACGGGCCCAAGCGGGACGACCCGGCGTGGCACCGGTTCGGGCTGTCGTTCACGGCGGCGTCGGGGGGTGGCTCGTTGACGATCGTCGACCCGCGGCGGCTCGGCGGGGTCTCGCTCGACCCGTCGCTCGCCGCGCTCGGGCCGGACGCCGCCTCGGTGGGCCAGGCCGCGCTGCGGGACCTGCTGGCCGGGTCGCAGGCGCCGCTCAAGGCCCGGCTGCTCGACCAGTCCCGGCTGGCCGGGGTGGGCAACCTTATCTGCGACGAGACGCTGTGGCGGGCCGGGCTCGACCCCGCCCGACCGGCGGCGTCGCTGGGGCCGGCCGAGGTCCGGCGGCTGCACCGGCACCTCCGGGCGACGATCGACCTGCTGACCGAGCGGGGCGGGTCGCACACCGGCGACCTGCAGGCCCACCGGTCCCGGGACGGGCGCTGCCCCCGCTGCCACCGGGTGCTGCAGCGCCGGACGATCGGCGGCCGCACGACCTACTCCTGCGCCCACCACCAGCGCCCCGGCACCGTTCGGGGGAGGGACCACAACTAGCATCGGACGATCGTGCCGACCCGTCGCTCCCTCCGTCGCGCCCTGGCCGCCGTCGCCCTCGGGGCCGTGCTCGGCCTCGGCAGCGGCCTGCCGGTGGCGGCGCAGACCGACCCGGTCCCCTCGACCGAGCCGGTGCCGTCCACCGAGGTGGGGGGCACCGACGGGGACACGTCGACCACCGCCGCCGAGGAGGCCGACACGGGGACCGACGACGCCGACGTCGAGGCCGCCCAGGACCAGGCCGACGCCGACCTCCGGTCGGTCTGGGTCATCGTCGCCGCCCTGGGCGTGGTCGCCCTCGGCCTGCTGGTCCTCCTCGTCCTCTACGTCCGGGCCACCAACCCGGCCCGGGCCGCCGCCCGTCGCCAGCACCTGATCGCCAAGGCCGAGGCCAAGCGCGGGACCGGGCCGGGCCCGGCCTCCGACGAGGTCACCGCCGACGACGCCCGCACCGACGACGACCGCACCGACGTCGTCCCCGCCGCCCGGGTCGCCGCGCCGGCGGCGAGCACCGCCCCGGCCGCGGTCGCCGCCCGGCCCGCCCCGTCCGCCGAGGACGACGGCGACGACACGGACCACGACGACATCGCCGCCTGGGCCGCCCCGCCTGCTGCCGCGGCGCCTGCCGCTGCCGCGGCCGCCGCCCCGACGCTCTCCCGGGACCCCGAGGAGGCCGAGGACGAGGGCGTCCGGGTCCTGGGCACCCCCGCCGCCGCGGCGCCCGCCGGCCCGGCCCGGCCCGAGTCGCCCTCGGCCCCGGTCACCACCGGCACGGGCGCCGGTCGCCGCCGGGCCAAGCCCCTCGCCGCCGCCCCGCCGTCGGGCCGCCGCCCGGCGCCGGCCGGCCCCCCGCCGGGCCCGGCCGAGGGTGACGAGACGGTCCGGATCGTCCCCGCCCCCCGGGGCCCCGCGGCCGTGCCCACCTCCGCCGGTGCCGGCGCGGTGGTCGGCGGCC
>JBQGCF010000322.1:0-6494 GCA_052038315.1 Iamia sp. | reverse complement strand
GAGCCGCTCCTCCTGGTGATGGGGCTGGGCGCGCAGTACCTGGTCTGGCCCGACGAGATGGTCCGGGCCCTGGTCGATCGCGGCCACTTCGTGGTGCGGTACGACAACCGCGACGTCGGCCTGTCGACCAAGCCCCACGTCGGCGACCTCGACCCCGGCGCCGAGATCATCGGTGCCCTGACCGGCACCCCGCCGCGCGCGCCGTACCTCCTCGCCGACATGGCGAACGACGCGGTGGCGGTGCTCGACGACCTCGGCATCGCCAGCGCCCACGTCGTCGGCGCCTCGATGGGCGGGATGATCGCCCAGTCGATCGCCATCGAGCACCGGGACCGGGTCCGCTCGCTGACCTCGATCATGTCGACCACCGGCGACCCGACCGTCGGCCAGCCCGACGCCGAGACCCTCGGCCTGCTGCTCGGCCCGGCGCCCACGAACCGGGAGGAGGCCGTCGAGCGGGGCGTCGCGATCAGCCTGGCCATCGGCAGCCCCGGCCTGGTCGACGAGGACGAGGCGCGGGCTCGTGCCGGCGCCCAGTACGACCGCTGCGACTACCCCCAGGGCGTCGCCCACCAGCTCCTCGCCATCGTGACCTCGCCCGACCGCACGGCCGCGCTGCGCGAGCTCGACCTCCCGGCCCTCGTCGTCCACGGCGACAAGGACCCGCTCGTGACCCCGAGCGGGGGCGAGGCCACCGCCGCCGCCATCCCCGGCGCCCAGCACCTCGTGATCGAGGGCATGGGCCACGACCACGCCGAGGTGTTCTGGGAGCCCGTCCTCGACGCCATCTCCGCCACCACCGCCAAGGCCGCGGCCCCGGCCGCCTGACCCTCCAAGGGAGCAACGACCACACCATGGGACCCCTCCACGGCACCCGCATCGTCGAGTTCGCCGGCATCGGCCCGGCTCCGTTCGGCGCCATGGCCCTGGCCGACCTCGGCGCCGAGGTCATCCGCATCGACCGGGCCGGCGGCCAGTGGGGCGATCCCGACACGCCGCCCGCCGACCTCCTCAACCGGGGCCGCCGCTCGGTGGCGCTGAACCTGAAGTCGGCGGACGGGGTGGCCACCGCCCTCGACCTGGTCGCCACCGCCGACGTGCTGATCGAGGGCCTCCGCCCCGGCGTGATGGAGCGGCTCGGCCTCGGCCCCGACGAGTGCCTGGCCCGCAACCCGAAGCTGATCTACGCCCGCATGACCGGCTGGGGCCAGGAGGGCCCGTACGCCCCGACCGCCGGCCACGACATCAACTACATCGCCCTGGCCGGCGCCCTCGCCCACATGGGTCGGGCGGGGGAGAAGCCCACGTTCCCGATCAACCTGGTCGGCGACTTCGGCGGCGGCGGCATGCTGCTCGCCCTCGGGGTCTGCGCGGCGCTGGTCGAGACCGCTCGCTCGGGCGAGGGCCAGGTCATCGATGTCGCCATGGTCGACGGCGCCGCCCTGCTGATGACGATGATCCACTCGTTCCAGGCCATGGGCATCTGGACCGACGACCGGGGCACGAACATGCTCGACTCCGGCGCCCACTTCTACGACACCTTCGAGTGCGCCGACGGCGGCCACGTCTCGATCGGCTCGATCGAGCCCCAGTTCTACGCCGAGCTCCTGCGCCTCACCGGGCTGGAGGACGCCCACGAGGGCGACCTGCCCTGGCAGCACGACAAGACCCAGTGGCCGGCCCTGAAGGACGAGCTGGCCGCCATCTTCCGGACGAAGACCCGGGACGAGTGGTGCGAGCTGATGGAGGGCACCGACGTCTGCTTCGCCCCCGTGCTGACGATGACCGAGGCGCCCCAGCACCCCCACAACGTCCAGCGGGGCACCTTCACCGAGGTGGCCGGCATCGTCCAGCCCGCCCCGGCGCCCCGCTTCAGCCGCACCCCCGGCTCGATCGAGCGGCCGCCGCCCCACGCCGGCCAGCACAGCGACGAGCTCCTCGCCGAGATCGGCTACGACGAGGCCAAGATCCGGTCCCTGAAGGACGCCGGCGCCGTCACCTGACCCTCCGACACCGGTTCTGTCAGTCCTGGTCCCCCGTCGCGGGGGCTGAGGACTGACAGAACGGGCTAGGCGGTGGGGGTGAAGGGGTGGACGAGGCCGGCGACGGGGGAGGCCTCGTCGTCGAGGGGGCCGTGGCCGATGAACCACTCGGTGCCGAAGGCGGCGACGAAGGCGTCCTCGGGCAGGGCGAGGAAGAAGTGGTCGTCGGCGACCTGGCTGCGGTGCTCCAGCAGCGCTGTCCGCTTGGAGAGGGCGACGGCGGAGACGTCGGCCCGGTGGGTGATGCGCTCCTCCTCGACGCCGAAGGTGATCTCGTCCATGTCGGGCATCTCCACGCCCTCGGGCAGCTCGATCCCGCCGGAGGCCCGGGCCTCGATCATCCGCCGCATCTCGCCACGGTTGATCGTGCCCTCGAGGATCCGGGTCACCCCGGCGATCTCGGCGGCGCGCATGCCGACCCGGTGGACCTGGATGTGGTCGGGGTGGCCGTAGCCGCCGTTGTCGTCGTAGATCGTGATGGCGTCGGCCCGCTCCTCCTCCAGGATCACGGCCAGCCGGCGGGCGGCGGACTCGACGTCGGCCTGCCAGAAGGTCCAGGGCTCGTCGTTGGTCGGCTCGCCGATCATCCCGGAGTCGACGTAGCCGAGGAACTCGACCCGGGCGATGCCGAGCACCGCCGCAGCCCGGTGGACCTCGGCCGTGCGGCGCAGGGCCAGCTGCTCGCCCTCCTCCAGCACCCCGGGCATGATCTCGCCCCGCGCGCCACGGGTGGCGACGACGAGGACGACCCGGTGGCCGGCGTCGGCGGCGAGGCGGATGAGGCCGCCGCTGCCGATGGCCTCGTCGTCGGGGTGGGCGTGGAAGCAGACCAGCGTCGCCATCGGCGCCGAAGGTACAGCCAGCGACCGCCGGTGCCTCTCGTTCACCTCGCAGTCACCGTGCGGCTACCTTTGCCCGAGGGGCGGCGAAGCGATCCAGGGGGACTGCGACGTGAACGACGGAACGGTGGGACGGCGGCTGCGGCGCAGCGCCCTGGCCCTGACCCTGGCGGTCGGGACGATCACCACGGCGGCGACGGGCCCGGTGCCGGTCGGCGCCGCGCCCGACGCGCTGCGCATCAACCAGATCCAGACGGTGGGCAGCCACAACAGCTACCACCTGGCCGCGTCGCCGGAGGAGACCGCCGTGCGGCGGGGCTTCATCGGCGACGCCGACGACCTCATGCAGTACAGCCACGTCCCGCTGGGCGAGCAGTTCCAGGAGCAGAAGGTCCGCCAGATCGAGCTGGACATCTTCCGCGACGACGAGGGCGGCCTCTACTCCGAGCCCCTCCTGCGCGAGGCCGCCGGCCACGGCGCCTACGACGCGGCCATGGACCAGCCCGGCACCAAGGTCCTCCACGTCCAGGACGTCGACTACCGGTCGAGCTGCCTGTCGCTGGTGGCCTGCCTCCAGGCCGTCGAGACGTGGTCCGACGCCAACCCGAACCACCTCCCGATCGCCATCCTCCTCGAGCTCAAGGACGACGAGGTGCCCTTCGAGGGGCCGTTCGTCGTCCCCGAGCCGTGGGACGCCGACGCCATGGACGCCCTCGACGAGGAGATCCTGAGCGTCGTCGACCGCGAGGGCATCATCACGCCCGACGACGTGCGGGGCGCCGCCACCACCCTCGAGGGTGCGGTGCTGAGCACCGGCTGGCCCACGGTCGAGGATTCCCGGGGCAAGGTCATGTTCCTGATGGACAACGGTGGCGGGTACCGGACCGACTACCTCGACGGCCACCCGTCGCTCGAGGACCGGATCCTCTTCACCAGCGCCGACCCGGGCCAGGACGACGCTGCCTTCGTCAAGGTCAACGACTCCCGTGGGGGCGAGGCCCGCATCCGGGAGCTGGTCGAGACCGGCTACATGGTGCGCACCCGGTCCGACGCCGAGACCGTCGAGGCCCGCGAGGGCGACACCTCGGCCCGGGACGCGGCGTTCCGCAGCGGCGCCCAGTGGGTGTCGACCGACTACCCGGTGGGGGAGTACGCCCGGCCCTTCGGCACCGGCTTCCTGGTCGAGATCCCCGGGGGGACGATCGCCCGCTGCAACCCGGTGAACGGGCCCGAGGGTTGCGTGTCGGCCCAGATCGAGCCCTTCCCCGAGCGGGCCGAGACGCCCTACGTCCGCAAGCTCTACGCGACCTTCTTCTCCCGCACCCCCAGCAACCCCGAGCAGTGGTTCTGGGCCCGTCGCCTCGAGATGGGGGCGAGCCGGCTGAGCGTCGCCCGCACCCTCAGCCGGTCCCGTGACATCGGCACCGGGCCCTTCGTCGCCAACGCCGCCCTCGGCTGGCTCGACCGCCCGCTCGACGCCCCGTCCCGCGCCTACTGGGCCGACTTCCTCGTGCGGGGCCGGCCCTACGAGCACATGCAGGTCTCGTTCATGGCCTCGGAGGAGTTCTACGCCAAGGGCGGGGGCACGCCCGAGGGCTTCGTCCAACGCATCTTCCAGAAGGTCCTGGGGCGCGACGCCGACGAGCCGAGCCTCGGCTACTTCGTCGAGCGGCTGGAGAACGAGCCGACGCGGTGGACGATCGCCCGGCAGATCTACGCCTCGGTCGAGGCCCGGCGCCGACGGGCGGCCGACAACCTCCAGTTCCTGCTGGAGCGCACCGCCACGCCGCAGGAGATCACCCACTTCGCCGATCTCATCCAGCGCACCCGCGACGATCGCGACCAGGCGGTCGAGATCGTCGCCACCGACGAGTTCCACGGGTAGCCGCCCGCCCCGATCGGGGCTCTCAGGTTCCTCTCAGGCGGGTCTCGGGAGCCGAGCCGCCAGGCGAGGCGACCCAGCGAGCACGGTGGGTTTCGCTCCGAGGCGCCGCCGAGGAGATGCCGTCAGGGGCCCTCTCAGGTTTCTCCCAGGCGGGTCTTAGGTGGTGTTGCGGTGCGCCTTCGGGGACGTTTCCACCCTCCTTCGTACGGTCGCCAGCGTTCGCCCGCACGAAAGAGGAGACCGATGGACCCGTCGTCGTGGACCCCCGCCCCGCCGCCCCCGCCCGGGCCGCCCACGCTGCCGCCGTCGTCCCCCGCAACCGGCACCTGGCCGGCCTCGCCCCCGACGATCCCACCGCCGTCGGCTCCCTCCCACCTGCCTCCTCCTCCCGTGCCGGGGGGTGCGTCCGGGGCGGGCGCACCCCCCGCCGGGTCGGACCGCACCTGGGGCGCGGCAGCCCCGGGATGGGGTCGCCCCGATCCCGGAGCGCCGCCGGCCAGCCCCCCGCCGGCGGCGCCCGGGACGGGCTCCGGCTCCGGTGACGGCCGCGGCCGGCGGGGTCCGAAGGTCGCCGGCGCCGCCCTCGCCGGGCTGCTCCTCCTGGGTGCGGCTGCGGGAGCCGGCTTCGCCGGTGGCTCGCTGGCCGACGACGACACGACGCCCGTGGTCGAGGCCACCGGGACCGCCACCACGCCGACCGTCCAGGGCGTGGGCGACGCCGCCGACGAGCCGGTCGCCGCGGTGGCCGAGGCCCTGGGCCCGGCCGTCGTCCAGCTCGAGACCCAGACCGGCCTGGGCTCCGGCTTCGTCTACGACGCCGACGGCGGGCTGATCATGACCGCCGCCCACGTGGTCGACGGGGCCCAGCAGGTCACCGTGCGGCTGGCCGACGGGCGCTCGGTCCAGGGCGAGGTCGTGGGGGCCGACGACGGCTCCGACATCGCCGTGGTCCGGGTGGACGCCGACGGGCTGACCGCCGCCACCCTGGCCCTCGACGACCCGGCCGAGGTCGGCCAGCTCGCCGTCGCCATCGGCAGCCCCTTCGGGCTCGACCAGACCGTGACCTCGGGCATCGTCAGCGCCGTGGGCCGCTCGGTCGAGACGCCCGGCGGCGCCGTGCCCATGATCCAGACCGACGCCCCGATCAACCCGGGCAACTCGGGTGGCGCGCTGGCCGACCGGGCCGGACGGGTCATCGGCGTCAACGACTCGATCGCCAGCGAGTCCGGCGGCAACGTCGGCGTCGGCTTCGCCGTCCCCATCCACACGGCCAAGGCGGTCGCCGATCGCCTGGTCGAGGGTCTGCCCATCACCAACGGCTACCTCGGGCTGAGCGCCGCCGATGCCTCCGGCGAGCGCACCGGGGCCCAGGTCATGCAGGTCGAGGCGGGCAGCCCGGCCGACGAGGCCGGCATCGAGGAGGGCGACATCGTCACCTCGATCGACGGCGACCCGATCGCCAGCTCGGCCGATCTCGTCGCCGCCGTCCGCAGCCGGGAGCCCGGCACCGAGGTCACCCTCGGGATCGACCGCCAGGGCGACGAGAGCGAGGTCGCCGTGACCCTCGCCGAGGCCCCCACCCGCTGAGATCGCCGGGGCGGATCCCCACCCCTCCAGCCCCGGCCCGTCGAGGCGGGCCCCCCCCGCCGCCGCGACCCCAGCGGCCCACCCCAGAGAGGGGGGGGGCGCTCCCGCGCCCCGCCCCCAACCCTGAGCGATTCAACCCCC
>JBQGCF010000321.1:0-8505 GCA_052038315.1 Iamia sp. | reverse complement strand
GGCCGGGGACCGCCCGGGCCCTCCTCGGCCGGCCGGTCGCCACGCTCGCCGACGCCAGCGTCCCGGCCGCCGAGCTGCTGGGCCCGCTCCCCCACACGCCCGACGTCGAGACCGTCGCCGTCCTGCTCCGGCGCATCCTCCCGGCCGGCGGTCCCCACGACGCCGCCCGCGAGACGGTCGCCCTCGTCGCCCGGATCGTCGCCCCGGGCGGGCCCCGGCGGGTCGGCGACCTGGCCGCGGCGACGGGCACCGGTGTCCGCCGCATCCAGCGCCTCTTCGCCGAGCACGTCGGTGTCAGCCCCAAGACGGCCGTCCGCCAGGCCCGGCTCGGCGAGGTCCGGGCCCGGCTCGACGCCGGCGACACGAGCACCGTCGACTGGGCCGCCCTGGCCGCCGACCTCGGCTACGCCGACCAGGCCCACCTCAGCCGTGACGTCCGGGCCCTCCTCGGCGAGCCCCCGACCGCCTACGCCGAGCGGTACTGACGTGCGGGCCCGTCACCTCGTCTGGCCGATCGCCTTCGCGGTGGTCACCATCGCCCTAGTCGTCGCCGGGGCCGGCTTCCTCGTCTACGTCGTGGGGACGACCGAGGAGGAGGCCCTGGACGAGCTGGCCGTCGTCCGCCGGGGCCACCTGCGGGTGCCGGAGGGCTACGGGGCGAACCCGGACCGCACGGAGCTCGAGGGCCGGTCCTTCTGCATCGCCGACCTCGACTGCGGCCGCGTCAGCCTCGAGACGACCTACTCCCCGTGGATGGGAACACCCCCTCTGGCCTGCGAAGGCCTCCCCGCGCTCGTCCGCGAGGGTGACTTCGAGCCGGCCGACGCCCCCGAGGGCTCGTGCGCCATCGGCGGGGTGATCCCCAACGGCAGCGGCTACGTCCACCCGGTCCGCTGGACGATGACGCTCGATGCCGACGCCCGCCTCCACGTCCGCCTCGAGGGCCGGGTGATCGTGCCCTGAGGGGCGCGCCGTGAAGACGGCGTGAAGGTGGGCGGAACCCTCTTCACGAACCTGTCTGCGAGTTGTACGCCTACAGGTGAGAGACCACCGGATCCCCCGGGACGGATCTCACACAGGAGCTGGGGAGCACCGCAGATGGCAGACCATCGGATGGTCGGCAAGACGGGTCGGGTGACCGGTCGCGTCGGTCCGAACCGGATCGGGGAGGTCATGGTCCCGGTCAGGGGCGGCACCGAGGCGTTCCACGCCCGGCCGGTCGACGCCACCACCGAGATCGCCGTCGGCGCCCGGGTCGTCGTGGTCGAGTACCACCCGCCCCGCACCGTGTTCGTCAGCCCCCTCTAGGAGCCGAGCCGCCAGGCGAGGCGACCCAGAGACACAGCCCCTCTTCTCCGAGGCCCTGCCGAGGAGAGGTCCGGCACCAACCGGCCTGAGTCCCATCAGGCCTCAACACCCACCTGGAGGTGGACCATGGATGCTGTCCCGTACGTGACGGCGGGCCTCGTCGTGCTGGCCGTGCTCGCCGTGATCGTGCTCTTCAAGATGATGTGGCGGGTGGCCGAGCCGAACGAGGCGCTGGTGATCTCGGGCCTGCGCAGCCACGGCGACACGGCCGACGAGACCGAGCAGAGCCTCGGGTTCAAGATCGTGACGGGCAAGGGCACGCTCGTGATCCCCGGCGTCCAGGTGGTCCGCCGCCTGTCGCTCGACCTGCGGGAGGCCGAGCTGGCCATCGCCTGCGTCACGCACCAGGGCATCCCGCTCGGGATCCGTGGCGTCGTGATCTACAAGGTCGGTGACGACTACGCCTCGATCAGCAACGCCGCCCGACGGTTCCTCGACCAGCAGAAGAACATGGACCAGCGGGTCCACAACGTCTTCGCCGGCCACCTCAGGGCGATCGTCGGCAACATGACCGTCGAGGAGATGATCAGGGACCGGGAGAAGCTCACCCAGCTGACCCGTGAGTCCTCGGGCGTCGAGATGGAGAAGCTGGGCCTGATCGTCGACTCGCTGCAGGTGCAGGAGATCGAGGACCCGACCGGCTACATCGCCAACCTCGGTGCGCCCCACGCCGCCGCGGTGGCCAGCCAGGCCCGCATCGCCGGTGCCTCGGCCGACCGGGAGGCGACCCAGAAGGAGCAGGAGGCCGAGGCGCTCAAGGCCGAGGCCAAGCGGGCCAGCCAGGTGAAGCAGTCCGGCTACCAGGCCGAGGTCGACGAGGCCAAGGCCCGGGCCGCCCAGGCCGGCCCGCTCTCCGACGCCCACGCCCGCCAGGAGGTCGTCGTCGAGGAGACGAGGGTCGCCGAGCTGGTCGCCCAGCGTGAGGAGCAGCGCCTGCAGGCGACGGTCCGCAAGCCGGCCGACGCCCAGGCCTACGAGCAGACGACGCTGGCCAAGGCCCAGCGTGACGCCCGCATCTCGGCCGCCGAGGCCCAGGCCAAGGAGGTCCAGCTGGCCGCCGCGGCCGAGGCCGAGCGGGTCCGCATCGCCGCCGAGGCCGAGGCCCACAAGGTCCGGCTCCACGCCGACGCCGAGGCCGAGCACGTCCGGCTCGAGGCCGACGCCCAGGCCCAGTCGACCCGGGCCCGGGGCGAGGCCGACGCCGTCGCCGTCCAGGCGGTGGGCCAGGCCGAGGGCGAGGCCACCCGGGCCAAGGGCCTGGCCGAGGCCGAGGCGATCAAGGCCCGGGCCGACGCTCTGGCCCACAACCAGGAGGCGGTCATCGGCCAGACGCTGGCCGAGGCCTGGCCCGAGATCGTCAAGGCCGGGTCGCAGGCCTTCGCCGCCATCGACCAGCTGGTCGTCCTCAACGGCGCCGAGGGCCTGTCGAACACCCTGTCCCAGATCCTGGGCCAGGGCATGGCCGGCCTCCAGGTCGCCCGCAAGCTCCTGAGCGGCGTCGACGGCACCGAGCCCGAGCCGGAGGAGAAGAAGGAGCTGGCCGCCACGGCCACCTCCAACGGCAGCTCGTCCGGCCCCGAGGCGTAGCCACACCGATCGCGGGGGTCGTCGTCCCGACGGAGTCGGCGACTCCCGCACCCACCGCCAGCGAACCTTGAGCGCCTCACCTCGGTATTCGGGGTGAGGCGCTCAAAGTTCGGGGTTCAGGCCTCGTCCGGGTCGGCGGGGGTGGCGGGGACGGCGGTGGGCGGGAGCGGCTCCCAGGGGTTCTCCCACTCGTTGTCGACGTCGGTGGTCGGGTCGAAGCCCCGGGTCCACCACTTGGCCCGGTAGCCGACGCCCAGGTGCTGGACCCGGTCGCCGGGCTCGTAGATCGAGCGTGGCTCCCAGTCCGGGTAGGTGCCCTCGGGCATGGCGGCCGGCGCCGGCGGCGGGACGTCGCTGGCGAGGACCGGGCCGAGCACCCGCCACGGCGAGTCCCACTCGTGGTCGACGGGGGCGTCGGGCTGGGCGTCGACGTTCCACCACTTCGCCTCGTAGACCTGGCCCCGCCAGACGACCTTGGTGGCCGTCTCGTACTCCCGGCGGGGCCGCCAGTCGTCGTAGGGGCCGGTGCCGGGGGCGGCCACGGCCGGGGCCCGGCCGCTGTCGCTGCCCCCGTCGTCGACCGGCGCCACGTCGGTGGGCCGGCCGCTGACCACGCCGAAGATCTCGGAGAACTCCAGCGGGTCCTGCTCCACCCCGCTGCACGAGGTGTTGGCGATGGCCGGGTCGACGTTGGCCGGGCACTCGACGTCCCGGTTGAGCGACCACATCGAGAAGCGGGTGACGCCCCGCTCGCTGGCCTCGTCGACGAGCCGGCGGGCGCCGTCGGTGTCGAGGCGGTCGTCGGGGGCGTCGTTCTGGCCGATCATCGGCGTGACCCCGACCCGAGCCGCAGCCTGCTCGAGGGTCAGCACGGTGCCGGCCCGGCGGTAGGCGGTGCGGACCTGGGCGGTGGTGGCGTCGACGGCGGCCAGCGAGGCGTCGACGAAGCTGGCCCCGCCCCGGGACGCCCCGAACTCCATCGTCATGATGTTGACGCCGGCCAGGTCCACGCCCTCGGCGAGCATGGCATCGACGACCGACAACCCCTCGGCGGTGAGGCCCTGCGGGGCGACGGGGAGGGTCAGCCAGACGTCGAGCCGCCGGTCCTCCTCCCCCGCCCGCTCCTGGACCCGGGCGATCGCCTGGGCCCGGCGGCGGACCGCCTCGGCGTCGAGCCCGCCCGCCTCGATGTCCAGGTCGATCACCTGGAGGGCGTAGCGCTCGACGACCTCGGCGTAGGCCTCGGTCAGGGCGTCGACGTCGGTGCAGGCCACGGCCAGCTCGTCGTTGGCCACCCCGCCGAAGGAGACGATCACGTCACCGCCGCGCTCGCGGTGGCGGACGATGCGGCGGTCGAGGTCGAGCTCGCCGGCCGCGTCCTCCAACCCGTAGGCCGCGCCCCACGACGGCGTGCAGCCGTCCTCGGGATCGGCGACCACGAACGACAGGACGACGTCGGGGTTGGGGTTGGCCAGGGGGTCCTGGAAGTCGAGGGTCGGCGGGAGGGTGACGTCGACGTAGGGGGCGAACCACTGCGTCGAGCGGCGCTCCCGCTCCTCGACCCCGTGGAGGGTGACCTTGGTGGCGCCGAACGAGGCGGCGGCGATCACGACCAGCGCCGAGGCGCTGCGGACGAACGAGATCTTGCGCGTCTTGGGCATCAGACCAGCTCCATCGAGGGGGCGGCGGCGACCTCGGACAGGTCGACGACGGGGGCGGGGGCCCGGGGGGCCTGGGGACGGTCGGTCGAGCCGTGGTGCAGCACCGCGGCCCAGTCGAGGGCGGGGTCGAGGGTCGGGGCCGGCGCCGCGCTGCGGTCCCGGGCGTAGAGCAGGCCGACCAGGCCGAGGACCAGGTCGACGATCGAGTGCCGCAGACCGATGATGGCGATGGTCGCCGGCAGGGCCAAGGCCAGGTTGGTACCGGCGAACACGGCGTGGGCCCACCGCTCCTGGTCGACGTCGGCCAGGAGGGCGATGGTCGCCAGCACCATGATCAGGTACGGGAAGAGCACGAAGGTGGCCGGGGCGACCGAGCGGCTGCGGACCTTCGGCGTGCGGGCGAAGGCGGACTTGTGCCCGCTGACCACCTGCACCAGCGACCGGAGCACGCCCGACGCGTTCACCGGCAGCATCACCAGGTTGAACCCGTAGATGCGGAACACGTCGGTGTGCTTGTAGCCGCAGCGCTTGAGGTCGCTGGCCATCACCACGAAGTACGGCGCCGAGATGGCCATCACCAGGGCGCTCATCAGGTTGGTGCTGAAGGGGTAGGCCAGCAGCAGCACCAGCCCGGCGGTGGCCCACGAGATCGAGGCCAGGTAGTTGAGCCGCAGCAGCAGCTCGGCCGGACGGCGGCGCTCGCCCCGGCGCTTCTTGGCCCGCCAGTGACGGGCCAGCTTGCCCAGGATCACCAGGCCGCCGTTGGCCCAGCGCTGGCGCTGGACGCACAGGGCGCCGAAGTCGGGCGGGCTGGCGCTGTAGGCCAGGCGCTCCGGGTAGTTGGCGACGGACCAGCCCCGGATCGTCAGGTCGAGGGTCGACTCGGTGTCCTCGATGACGGTGCGATCGCTGATGAACCGGGGGATCTGCCGGCCGTCGCCGTCCTCGTCGACCCGCAGCTCCTCGATCGCCTCGGTCCGGAGCACGGCGTTGGCCCCGACCCAGAAGGCGGCGTCGTAGGCGGCCATGCCCTGGTGGACGATGTGCTGGATGTCGGTGGTGGCGCCGGCGAGCCGCTCGACCCGGGTCGGGGCGCCGGGGAAGGCCGAGTACGGCGTCTGGGCCACGGCGATCCGCTCGTTGCCGGGCCGCCCCATCAGGTGGACGAGCCGCAGGCCGTACTCGGGCAGCAGCACGCTGTCGGCGTCGAGGGTGATCAGGTGGCCGGGCCGGGCGACGTGGAGGGCGGCGTCGGGGTCGTCGGCCGCGCAGGGCTGGAGGAGCGTGCCGACCGACGTCCGCTCCTCCTTGTACGAGGAGCCGAGCAGCCCGATGTAGCTGTTGAGGTTCATGGCCTTGCTGGGCTCGTGCGACAGCGAGGTGTACTGCTTGCGCTCGAAGCACGAGGCCTCGACCCCGAAGGTCGACACCAGCCGGCGGCGCAGCTGCACCAGCCGCTCGAAGGACACGTCGGCCCGGTTCTCGATGGCGGCGCGCAGGGCGGTGGCCATGGCGGCGACGTCGCGCTCGAGGACCCGGAGGACGTGCTCGACGAAGAAGTCGTCGGTGTGGTCGTGGCAGACCCACCCGTCGGCCAGGTCCGCCAGCCAGCCGGCGGCGTGGTCGTAGTCGTCGGCGGTGCGCTCCAGGTCGGTCGTCGTGACCCGCTTGCGCTTGGCCGGCGTCCGGTCCTCGAGCTCCTCCAGCGACGTGGCGAAGCGGAGGTGCGGCTCCTCCAGCTCGGCCGCCACCGCGACCGGCACGGCCCGGGCGGCGGTCAGGAGGCGGTGCTCCTCGGTGCCGGCGGCGACGTCCGGCGGGTCGTCCAGCAGCAGCACGACGCGCAGGTCGGGGAGCTCCTGGAGGGCGGCGGACATGAAGGTCTGGCGGATGACCTCGGGCTCCTCGCGGTAGGCGGGGATCAGGACGGTCACCGACGGCGGCGCCTCGGCGAAGTCGGCCTCGATCTCCGCCCGGGACGTGCGGGTGTGGGCCCGGGTGCGGCGGAGGTAGCCCTGCCGGGCGACGAGGTACGCCGCCGCGCTGGCGGTGAGGGCGGTGACGATGCCGACGTAGACGATCGTCTCGACGGCGTGCCGGAGGGTCAGGGCGTCGGCCGCCACGAGCTGGCGCTCGACGATCGTCACGACGTAGGCCGCCCAGGCCACGGCGGTGACGACCAGGGCGACCCGGCCGAGGGCCAGCGCCCGGGAGCTGGCCGGGGCCGGGACGGCGGGGTTGGGCTGGCGGCGGCGATCGGCACCGATCTGTCGCCGCCGGCGCGGTGGCGCGGTCGAGGTCATGGTGGTCCCCTCTGCGGGTCGGCTCGCCCGGGCCACCCAGCCCGGGGTCGTGGGTGTGACAGCCACCCGTTCGGCGTCCGCTCACCCGTTTGGAGGGCAACAGCCGAGATTTTGTCAGATATCCCGCCACTTTCACCGTCCGTGGGCGAAAACCCACCCTCAGCAGGTGTATTACATCCGTGCTACGGTGCCGACATGGCCGCGACCAGCACCACCACCGTGCGCCTGACGCCCGAGGACCAGGCGATCCTCGACAAGGCAGCCAAGCGCTACGGCAGCCGCTCCGAAGCCCTCCGCGCTGCCCTCCGCTTCCTCGACGAGGACCGCAAGCGCCGCGAGGCGATGAAGGACTACCTCGCCATGGTCGAGGAGGAGGACGGACCCATCGATCCGGAGGGCGTCCAGTACATGATCGACTACTACAGCCTCGATGATCCTCGACGCCGGCGTTCTCGTTTCCGTTGACCGTCGGGAGCGGTTCGCCGACCCGATCACGAAGGCCACCGACCTGCTCGACGTGGACCTCCACACCTCAGAGGCCGTCGTCGCCCAGGTCTGGCGGGACGGCGCTCGTCAGGCCCGGCTCGCGGCGTTCCTGAGGGCGGTCGAGATCCACCCGCTCGACGACGGGCGGGCGATCGGCCGTCTGTTGCGGGGCTCGGGGACCTCCGATGTCGTCGACGCCCACCTGGCCCTGCTGGCCCAAGAGCTCGACGACGACATCCTCACCGGGGACGTCCGAGACCTCCGTCGGGTGGTCGGCGCCCTGGAGCAGCCAGTCGGCGTCCTCCCTTGGCCGCCTCCACCGCGCTAGGTCACGACGAGGCGGAAGCCGCCGTCGATGGCGTCTCGGGTGAGGAGGGCGGCGTGGCGGTGATGCCAGGTGCCGGTGGCCAGGTCGACGCGGAGGGCGTCGACACCTCTCGCCAGGACTTCGGGCGGGAGGGCGGCGGTCGAGGAGGCACCGGCCAGGACGGCGGGGTCGAGGTAGGTCTCGGGGCGGCGCCAGCCGGCCCAGAGGACCCCGTCGGCCATGTCGTGGGGCACGAGCAGGGGCTCGACGGAGCCGCCACCCAATGCCGCGGCCACGAGGTCCGGGGCGGGCGGCTGGTTGAGCGGGAGGTCGGCGATCTCCGGGAGGTACTCGTCGACCAGCCAGAAGCCCTCGTGGGCGGTGGGGTCGAAGGTCAGCACGACCTGGCGGCGGCTCACCCGGCGCAGCTCGGCCAGCCCGGCCCGCCAGTCGGTCCAGTGGTGGAGGCTGAGGATCACGAGGGCCACGTCGACGGAGTCGTCGACCAGGGGGCGGGCCTCGGCCACGCCCCGGACGGCCGGGGCGGCGCCGGCCGACCGCTGGGCGATCATCACCGCCGAGGGCTCGACGGCCAGCACGGTCGCCGACGGCTCGTAGGACCCGGTGCCGGCACCGACGCTGACGACCGAGCGGGCCGGGCCCACCGCGGCGGCGATGGCGGCCGCCCAGCGGGGATCGGGCCGCCGCCGTGCCGCGTAGCCCCGCCCGATCGTGTCGTAGACGGGAGAGGCGCCGGCGGTCATCGGGTCAGGCCGGGCGGATGCGCTCCAGC
>JBQGCF010000320.1:0-22019 GCA_052038315.1 Iamia sp. | reverse complement strand
TCGCGGCCAGGGCGCCGGGCCGCGCGCCGCCCGACCGGTGCGCGCGGGCCCGCTCGGTGACGAAGATCAGCGGCCGGGCGCCCCGGCCGTAGCGCCCGGTGAGGCCGAGGGCGTCGGGCCGGGGGTGCGAGTGCTGCTCGTCGTCGCCGCTGGAGATGATCGTGGCGATGGCGTTGGTCGCCTCCATGAAGACGTCCTCGACGTCGCTGCTCCCGTGGTGGCAGGCCTTGGCCACGTCGGCCTGGAACACCGATCGGGCGTCGGCCACGGCCCGGGCCCGGGCGTCGGCGTCGAGCCGTGGCAGCCGCTTCACGTCGATCCCGCAGTGGTGCTGGAGGAGGAACCGCTGGGCCGGGACGTTGAGGTCGCCGCCCAGGGCGATGGTGACGGCGCCGAGCCGCAGCCGGAGGACGACGCTGTGGCCGTTCTTGGTCACGCCGGTGCCGCCGAGGACCCGCAGCGTCGGGGCGCCGTCGACCTCCTCGACCACGGGCCCCAGCACGTCGACGACCAGGCCCCGCTCGGCGTCGTCGCGGCCGTCGAAGCCCGGGAGGTGGCCGTCGCCGTCCACGTCGCCGGTGGCGAGCATGCGGATGTCGCCGACCCGGTCGTTCCCCAGCGCCTGCTGCATCAGCCTCGGGTACTGCGAGCGTCCCACGTTGGCCGGGTCGGCCAGCAGGTCGGCCAGCTCGTCCCGGGTGCGCAGCAGCTGGGTGAGGCGCTTGGGCGTGCCGCTGGTGGTGGTCGGGCCCAGCTCGGCCTTGCCCGGCCGGTGGACGATGCCGTTGTGGTGGAGCGTGCCGATGGCGATCAGCGGGGCGTCGAGGATCGGACCGAAGCCGGCGTAGTGGTCCTCGTCGGGGTGGCTGATCACGGCGTGGTCGATCAGCAGCGCCTCGCCGCTGGCCTCCCGGCCCACCATGTCGAAGCGCCAGCGGAGGTACCAGTACATCTCGTCGCCCAGGCCGGCATCGACGAGGATCTTGCGGTTGCCGGGCGTGGTGACCAGGCAGCCGTCGCCCTGGCCCACGTCGACGAAGGCCACCTCCATGATCCGGTCCGGGACCAGGTCCTCCTCCCGGATCCACCCCTGGCTGTTCCTCGCCCTCTCCAGGAACCGGAACCCGTCCCGGCGCCGGTCGGTGGCCTCGACCCAGTCGCCCCACAGGAGCTGCTGGACCGCCTTCTTCCCGTCCGGCTCGGCGTACACGTACGGCGCCGGGTAGCCGGCGTACATCACCTCTGTGCCCACGGCGGGAGTGTGCACCTCGCGACAGGATCTGTCACGTGATCCGTCACGCCTCGGGTGCGTACCCCCGGAGGAGGGCGGCCAGGGAGGTGCGCCAGCGGCGGTCCCGGGACGCCCTCGACGTGCCGAGCCGACCGGCCTGCTCCGCCGCGGCCAGGCCCAGGACCAGGGCCAGCAGCCCGTGGGCGACATCGGTGGCGTCCCCTTCGATCCGGCCGTCGGCGACGGCCCGGCGGACGGTGCGGACGATCAGCCGGCGCACCCCCGCCCCGGCCTCGGACTCGTCGGGCGTCGGGTCGAAGTGGGCGAACGGGCGGGAGAACATGACCTCGGCCAGGACCGGCTGCTCGCCGGCGAACCGGCGCAGGACGGCGGCCAGGGCGAGCAGGTCGGCGACCGGGTCGTCGGTGACCGGGACCTCCTCCAGCTCGGCCCGGAGCCGGCGGAAGCCCTCGAAGAAGACCTCCCGCACCAGCCCGGCCTTGTCGCCGAACAGCTCGTAGACGGCCGGCGGCGAGGTGTCCGCCTCCGTGGCCACCCGGCGGGTCGTGAAGCCGGCGACGCCGTCGCGGGCCAGGACGGCGAGGGCCACCTCCAGCAGGTGGGCCCGCAGCTCGGGGGTGCGCTGCTTGGCGCGGGGCATCGTGCGGCTCGGCGCTCAGGCCGCGCCGAACAAGGCCTCGAGGTCGGCCCGATCGGCCTCGATGGTGGCGTCGAGGGCGGCGAGCAGCCCGGCCCGGGTGAAGGGCGTGGTGCCGGCGTACGCCGGACCGACCAGCCCGGCCAGCCGCTCGGCCTCGGCCCGGGCCCGGTCGAGCAGCTCGTCGGCGGGCACCACCTCGTCGAGGAAGCCGGCGACGACGGCCTCCTCGTGGCTGAACGGCGTGGCCACGTCGAGGGCCCGGCGGTGGGCGGCCGGGGTCAGCACGGCCCGGCAGACCTCGACCGCCGAGCGGGGCAGCGTCATGCCGATGGCCACCTCGTTGGCGTGGACCCGGTGCCCGCCCCCGGCGATGCCGATGCGGGCGTCGGCCGCGGTGAGCAGGAAGGCGCCCATGGCGATGGCGTGCCCGGTGCAGGCGATCACGACGGGCCGGGGGAAGGCCAGCAGCCGGCGGGCCAGCTCGAAGCCGCCGACGACCATCCCGGCCGCCGCCGGACCCCCCGCCTGCATCACCCCCAGGTCGAAGCCCCCGGAGAACCGTCCCTCCCGCCCGGCCAGCAGCACGACCTGCCCGGCCGCCTCGGCCCGGTCGAGCGCCGCGTGGATCGCCGCCTGCATGTCCGGCGACAACGTGTTCGCCTTCCCGTCGTCCAGCACGACGACCGCGTAGGTCCCGGCATCCTCGTACCTCAGCATGACCGTCACCCTATTCCGGACCACCGTTTCGTATCAACGTTCCGACCGCCCATCCCGCCCGCATCCCGTTCTGTGTGCGCGTTCCTACCTGTGCGGCGTGTTTTCGCACACAGAACGGTGCGAGACGGTCGGGGTCTGGTGGGGCGGCAGCGGGGGCAGGTGCCCTTCAGGGTGAGCTGCTGGGGGGCGAGGGTGAAGCCGGAGCGGGCGGCGAGGTCGGCGGCGAGGGGGGCGACGGCGTCGGCCGGGACCTCGTCGACGGCGCCGCACACCGTGCAGACGAGGTGGTGGTGGGCGTGGTCGATCGGGTGGTACACCGCCCGGCCCTGGCCCAGGTCGACCCGGGCGACGATGCCCCTCTCCTCCAGGGCGTCGAGGGTGCGGTAGATCGTCGACAGGGCCAGGCCGGGGTGCTCGTCCCGCAGCGAGGCGAGGACCTCGTCGGCGGTGACGTGGTGGTCGTCGCCGTCGAGGACGGCGGCCACGATGGCCCGGCGCCCCTCGGTCACCCGGCCGCCAGCCTCCCGCAGCGCCACCAGGGCGGCGTCGACCGCGGCCCGGTGCTCGTCCGGTGACGGGTGGTGGTGGCTCACCGGGCCAGTCTGCCGGGACCAGAACGCCGATACCCACGTCCTCCGACCCCGCCCACCGCCCTGTCGGTGTCGGCTTCGCCGACGCCGTACCGTCGTTCCATGCGCGCTGCCGTGTACGACCGGACCGGTCCCCCCGACGTCCTCCACCTGGCCGATGTGCCCGACCCGGTCCTCACGCCGCGGGGCGTGCTGGTCCAGGTCGAGGCGATCAGCATCGAGGGCGGCGACACGCTCAACCGGCTCGGCGGGGCGATGGTCGACCAGCCCCACATCGTCGGCTACCAGTGCGGCGGCACGGTCGTGGCCGTGGGCGAGGACGTCACCGACCGGCGGGTGGGCCAGCGGGTCGTGGCCACCATGGCCCACGGCTCCCACGCCGAGCTGGTGGCCGTGCCGGCCCGGTCCACCTGGCCGGTGCCCGACGGCCTCGACACCGTCCTCGCCGCCTGCGTGCCCATCGCCTTCGGCACCGCCGACGACTGCCTGTTCGAGTTCGGCCACCTGCAGGCCGGTGAGACGGTCCTGGTCCAGGCGGGCGCCGGCGGGGTCGGCCTGGCCGCCATCCAGCTGGCCCACCGGGCCGGCGCCACCGTCCTGGCGACGGCGTCGAGCGACGATCGCCTCGCCCGCCTGGCCCCCTTCGGGCTCGACCACGGGATCAACTACCGGGACGACGACATGGCCGCCGCCGTGCGCCGGGTCACCGACGGGCGGGGCGTCGACCTGGTGGTCGAGTCGGTGGGCACGACCCTGGCGGCCAGCGTCCGCTCGCTCGCCTACCGGGGCCGGATCGCCTACGTGGGCGACGCCGGCCGGGGCTCGGAGCCCTTCGACGTCGGCGTGCTCAAGCAGCAGAACCAGTCGATCACCGGCGTGTTCCTGGGCGCCGAGCTGGGCGCCGGCCGGCGGGCCTACGACAACATCGAGCGGCTGCTCGGCCTGGTCGCCACCGGCGAGCTGCAGGTCGTGGTCGACTCGACGTTCCCGCTGGAGGATGCGGCCGCCGCCCACGCCCACGTGGAGTCGCGCCGCGCCTTCGGCCGAGTGGTGATCGTCCCCTAGGGATCGAGTGGGTCCGACCTGGTCGCGCCGAGGCTCTCCTCGGCAGGGCCTCGGAGAAGATCGTCCCGTGCTTCTGGGTCGCCTCGCCTGGCGGCTCGACTCCTAGGACCCCGATCGCCCGGGGACGACCACCCTCAGCTGCCGCTGGCCTGGAGGTACTCCTCGCCGGAGGCCAGTGCGACCAGGAGGTCGACGTCGTCCTTGGTCCCGAAGCGGGCGATCCACAGCGACGTCTCGGTCGCGGTGGGCTCCCGCCCCAGGACGTCCTCGAACACCCGCACGATGCGCCGGGTCCGGCCGGCCGACGAGCCGTAGAGCGTGCGGGCGATGCTCTCGAGCGTGTCGCCCCGCTGCAGGGCCCTGACCCCCCGGGACCGCTCGTCCTGGGTGGGGTCCCGGCCGAGGAAGGCGTCGTAGACGGCGTCGACCAGCAGCGGCTTGGTGGCCGCCGAGCGGATCAGCCCGGCCGGCGTGATGACGACCCGGAGCGGCAGGTCGACGACCGACAGCCCGTTCATCACCTGGTCGGTCCAGAAGGTGATCTCGTTGGGCTGGGCCGGGCGGTCGAGGTAGGTGAGGAAGGTCTCGCCGACGACGATGGCGACGTGCTCCCGGCGGGCGGCCAGGTTCGCCACGAACGACGCCCGGGTGTCGAGGCCGCCCTCGATCCGCAGCACCCACCCCTGGATCTCGGACTCGGTCGCCGGCCGGCCGAGCAGGTCCCGGAAGGCGGTGTCGACGTACTGGTCGACCAGCGAGGTGACGTGGAGCTCGACGGTCGTCGGCGTCGCCGCCAGGTAGCCGTCGCGGGCGGCGTAGGTGAAGGTGTCGGTGCCCCGGAAGCCGGGGTCGGCGACGTAGGTGAACGAGCCGTCGAGGCGGAGGGTCAGCGTCCCGTGGTCGACGTCGTCGACGACGATCGTCGTCATCGAGTGGCCGTCGGGGTCGACGTCGTTGGCCAGCACGCCGGGCCGGCGGACGAGGAGCTGCTGGCCGGCCTGGGCGTCGTAGGCGTCGGGCAGGGCGGCGGGGGCGGCGTCGGTGGGCCGGCCGACCGTGATGGTGACCGTCGCCGGGGCGGACCAGCGCCCGCCGGACCGGGTCCGGTAGGTGAAGGTGTCGTCGCCCTTGTAGGTGTCGACCGGGTCGTAGGTGAACGAGCCGTCGGGGCGGACGGTCACCGTGCCGTGGCCGGGCCCGTCGACCAGGGCGGCGGTGGCGCCCGAGGTCCGGCCCAGGTCGTTGGCGAGGAGGCCGGGGGCGGCTTGCACGTGGTCCGTCCGGTACGGGGTCCGGTAGAGGTCGGCCACCGCGACCGGCGGCGGGGTGGCGGCGGCGACGGTGATGGTGACCGTCGCCGGGTCCGAGGCGACCAGGCCGTCACCGGCGACGTAGGTGAACGTGTCGGCGCCGGAGAAGCCCTCGTCGGGGGTGTAGGTGAAGGACCCGTCGGCGGCCAGCACCAGGTCGCCGTGCTCGACGTCGTCGACCAGGGCGGCGGTCAGGGCGTCGTCCTCGGCGTCGGTGTCGTCGCCCAGCACGCCGGGGGCGGCCACCGTCAGGGCGGTCCCGTGGTCGGTGCCGTAGGCGTCGGCCGATGCGGTCGGCGCCGTGTTGGGGCGGGCCGTGACCGTGATCGTCACCGTCGCCGGCTCCGAGGACAGCTCGTCGTCGTCGGCGGTGTAGGTGAAGGTGTCGGCGCCGGCGAAGGCGTCGTCGGGCGTGTAGGCGAACGAGCCGTCGGGCCGCAGCACCAGCGTCCCGTTGTCGACGTCGTCCACCAGCGACACGGTCAGGTCGTCGTCCTGGTCGTCGTCGTCGTTGCCGAGGATGCCGGGCGCCGGCACCGTGAGCGGGCCGTCGTGGCCGGTGCCGTAGGCGTCGGGCCGGGCCGTCGGCGCCGTGTTGGGGGCGGGGCCGACGTCGATCGTCACGACGGCCGGGGCCGAGGACGACTCGGCGTCGTGGGCGACGTAGCGGAAGGAGTCCTCGCCGCTGAACCCGGGGTCGGGGTCGTAGGTGAGGGTGCCGTCCTCCTCGAGCTCGAGGGTGCCGTGGTCGGCGTCGTCGACGAGGGTCGCCTCCAGGCCGTCGCCGTAGGCGTCGGTGTCGTTGGCCAGCACGCCGGGGTCCTCGACCGTGAGCGGCGTCTGGTACGGCGTGGCCAGCTCGTCGGCGGCGGCGGTGGGGGTGGCCCCGGCGAGCAGGTCGCACGTGGCCGGGGTCAGCCGCAGCGAGACGTCCCGCAGCGAGCCGGTGTCGCCCTTGCGCAGGTCGGCGATGCGCAGCGTCCACGTGCCCTCGGCGTCCTCGCCGTCGAAGGCCGCCAGCGGCGAGGCCGGCTGGTACGAGCCGCTGTAGGGGGCGGCCGAGGCCGGGGCCGTGCGGAACGAGGCCGGGGCGCTGTCGGTGAAGACGGTGCGGCAGAGGTTGTTGCCCGAGTTGGTCGTGCGGGTGGTCAGGGCGACGGTCGTGCCCTGCGGCGAGGTGAGGGTCATCTCCAGGTCGCCGACGAAGCTGTGGGTGAGGCCCACGGTCGTGGCGCCGGCGGTGGACGAGCAGGTGCTGCCGCCGAAGGCGACCGCCAGGTCGCGGATCGGGCCGCCGATGTCGCCGACCTGGATGGTCGTGGCGACGGGCGTGGGGGTGGCACCGGTGGCGGCGAGGTCGGGGATGGCGAGGGGCGACCCGGTGCGGGCCACCTCGGTCGAGGGCCCCTCGGTGCCGACGGTCAGGTCGAAGGTCGACGAGCGAGTGGGCTCGAGGCCGCCGCCGTAGGTCGTCGTCAGGCGGAACGGGATGTCGTCGCCGCAGGTGCAGGTCTTGAGGATGCGGATCTTGAAGACCCGGCCGGGCTGGGCCGAGTCGCCCTCGGCGACCGAGCCGTAGGTCGTCGAGGCCGAGGTCACCGCAACCGAGGAGGACGAGGTGGCCAGCGTGGCGCTGACGTCGGTCGCCGTCTCCGAGCCCCGGTTGACGAGGGCCTGCTCGACCTCGAAGACCTCGCCCGGCTCGTAGACGTCGTCGCCGTCGCCGATCACCTCGGTGACGGTCCGCTCGCCGGGCAGCACCAGGGCGGCGCTGTCCATGCCGATCTCCGACATGAGGGCCGGGGCCAGCGGGATGCCGGCGCCGGTCGAGGTGTCGCGGCCTGCGGCCTCGATGTCGACCGCCGCGGCGATCAGGGCGTCCTCGACCTCGTCCGCGGTGAGCCCGGGGTCGGCGGACAGGGCCAGCACGGCCAGCGAGGCGGCGTTGGGGGCGGCCGCCGAGGTGCCGTAGAAGGTCTTGAACAGCGGGGCGGTGGTCGAGACGCCGTCGGCGGCGGTGATGTCGACGCCGTCGCGGGCGAGCCCGCCGGAGCTGGTGAGGCTGCTGGTGAGGGCGGTGCCGGTCGGGCCGTAGAAGGTCCGGGCCGGGCCGTCGCTGGAGAAGCTCTCGGTGACGTCGACACCGCTGTGCACGCCGGGGTGGGGGCCGGTGTCGGCGCCGTCGAGCGAGACCACCGCCGGCGTGGCCGCCACCGAGATGGCGTCCTCGCTCGCGTTGTGCCCGTAGCTGGCGCCGCCGGTGTTGAGCTGGAGCATGCCCCGGTTCGTGTACACGGCGAGGTAGCGGTCGGCGGCGGTGGCCGCCTTGGCCACGACGATGCGCTGGCCGTTGTTGGCGTCGACCCGCTCGTAGGGGTCCTGGGTGCCGGTCTGCTTGGTGGTCGACGCCTTGACCACGCTGGTGCCGGCGGCGTTGAGGACGAAGAGGTCGTAGTCGTTGCGGGAGGCGCCGAGCGGGTCGGCCCACTGCAGGGTGACCGGCTGCATGTAGCCACCGGTGACGAGGTTGGACGTCTGGCCCACGCCCCACCCGTGGACCCGGAGGCCGGCGGGCAGCGGGGCCTGCGAGACCCCGGCGTCCTGGAAGTCGCCCTGCCAGGTGCCCGAGGTCCCGTCGGCCAGGTTGCCGCTGTTGCCGGCGGAGGTGAAGTAGACGGCGCCGTCCCGGCGGACCCGGGTGATCGCCTGGGCCACGTCGTCGTCCTGGAAGGCGCCCTCGGTGTAGTAGGTGACGTCGTCGACGATGACGTCGCAGCCGGCGGCCCGCAGGTCGATGATGTTCTGGGCGAAGCCGGCCTGGCTGCCGAAGGCGGTGGCGAAGCCCAGCTCGGCGCCGGGCGCCATGTCGTGGATCAGCTCGAGCATGGCCGTGCCCTCGTCGCCCGAGCCGGCCTGACCGGGGAGGATGGCCACGGCGGGCAGGTCGCCGGTCGACTGGCGGCCGGCGAGGGTGTCGACGCCGTCGGACAGGACGCACGCCTTCACACCGGTGCCGTCGATCCCGAAGCGGGCCCGGACCTGGTCGACGCCGTGGGTCACGACCGCCTCGTTGGTCGCCGCGCCCTGGCCCGCGGTGCCGGCCGCCGCGGTGGTGGCGGTGGGCGCCTCGCCCTCGGGGGCCGGCTCGCTGTTGGTGCGGGCCTCGGCGGCGGGCTGGATCGAGCGCACGTCGTCGTCGCCGGCCAGGGCGACCAGCTCGTCGACCGGGACGATGGCCCGGACGGCGTCCTGCTCGGGGGTGGCCTCGACCACCCGGCCGCCCAGGTCCTCGATCCGCTCGAGGAGGGCGTCGTCGACGGTGCCGGCGATGTCGACCTCGGTGCGGCCGGCGGGATCGACGTCGGCCGAGGAGGTCAGGCTGGGGGCGCCCTCGACGGCGGGGAGGCCGGCCTCCTCGTTGGCGGCGTAGAGGAGGTTGGAGTCGACCTTGGCCTCGTCCGGCGTGCGGCTCGCCTTCTCGGCCTGGACGGCGGCGATCTCGTCGGCGGCCGGGTCGGCCAGCGGCGCGGCCGCGGCCGGCGGCTGCTGGGCGCTGCCCGGCGCCGAGGTGGCGGTGACGACGCCGACGGCGGTGCCGGCCAGCAGCGTCAAGGCGACGGCCGCGGCGGTGGCCCGGCGGCGGGCGCTGCTGGATGTCGGGGGGAGGGTGCGACGCATCTCGGTCTTCCGGCGAAGGCAATGGGTCGTTGGACCCAACTTCCGTCGGCGCGAAGTGCGTCACCCTTAGTGGTTACCTCACCACTTGCGGTTGAGTGTTCGACACTGAGTGACCGTCAGCCGCTGCCGCTCAGGGCTCGGCCACACCCCGTTCACCCATGTCCGGCTGGTGGCCGCGCAGCTTGGCGCCGGCCAGCTCGAGGGCCTGGCGCAGCCGGCCCGGGGCATCCCACCAGTCGGCGTGCTCGACCGCCACCCGCAGGGCCACCGGCTCGGCCCCGTCCTCGAACCAGGTGTCGGTGACCGGATCGCCCAGGTCCTCGAGCACCGCCGGGTCGTCGGTGGTCGTCGCCGGCCCGGTGGCCGAGACCCAGGTCGTCGTGTCGGAGAACGCCACGTTGGCCACGCCCAGGTCGGCCCCGACCCACTCGGCGTGGCGGTCGACGAGGAACCACAGCGTCCCGTCCTCGTCGACCCGCTGGACGGCGAGCGGCCGGCCGCACAGGCCCGCCCCCGTCCGGGTCGTCACCATGGCGATGGGGATCCCGTCGACCAGCTCCTGCACCTTCGCTCCGTCTGCGCTCATGGGCGCCCCCTGCCCGGGAGCCGGCGGGTCACGCCGGCCAGGCGGTCGTGGGCCAGCGCGGCGCGGGCGGCGTTGGCACCGCACGCTCCGTGCACGGCGCCGCCCGGGTGGGCCGACGCCGACGCCAGGTACAGCCCCCGCACCGGGGTCTCGGCCCGGCCGTGGCCGGTCCCCCCGAGCGGGCGCCAGAGCAGCTGCTGGTGGAGCTGGGAGGTCCCGCCCCCGATGTCGCCGCCGCGCAGGTTGGCGTTGGCCGCCTCCAGCTCGCGGGGCCCGGCGACGTGGCGGGCCAGGACGAGGGCGCCGAAGCCGGGCGCCAGCTCCTCGATGCGGGCCTCCATGCGGGCGGCGAAGGTGGCCAGCTCGGCCTCGTCCCAGCGGCCGGTCAGCCCGTCGGGACCGGCGTCCGAGCGGGTCACCTGCGGGACGTGGGTGTAGGCCCAGGCCGACTCGGTGCCGGGCGGCGACCGGGTCGGGTCGCTCGTCGTCATCTGGCCGATCAGGAGGAAGGGGTCGGCCGGGATGCGATCGGTGGCCAGATCGGTGGCCGAGCGGGTCAGCTCGTCCAGCGAGTGGGCCAGGTGGACGGTGCCGGCCCGGCGGGCGGCCTCGTCGATCCAGGGGATGGGCGCCGACAGGGCCCAGTCGACCTTGATCGTGCCCGACCCGGCCTGGAACCGGTCGAGGGCGTCGACCACCTCGGTGGGCAGGTGCTCGGGTCCGACCAGGTGCTGGTAGAGGTCGACGACGTGGGTGTCGGCCAGCACCGCCCGGCGGGCCCGGACCTCCTCTCCCCCGGCGACGACCACCCCGGTGGCCCGGCCGTTCGCCACCACGACCCTCTCGACCCGGGCCCCGGTGCGGAGCGCGCCGCCCGCCGCCTCCATCCGCCCGACCAGGGCGGCGGTGATCCGGTCGGCGCCGCCCTCGGGCACCGGGAAGCCGACCGTCTGGCCCAGGGCGACCAGCAGCCAGCCGAAGAGCGAGCTGCCGGCGCTCTCGGGGGTGAGGTCGGCGTGGAGGGCGTTGCCGGCGAACAGCAGCCGGGCCGCCTCGCCCCGGAACCGCTCCTCGACCATCCGGCGCACCGGCATGATCGCCATCCGGGCCGTGTCCCGGGCGTCCCGGCCGAGGGTCGCGGCCGCCAGCCGCACCCCTCCCCTGACCGGCGGGAACGGGCTGAGCAGCCCCTCGATCAGGGGCGGGCCGACGCGCTGCCAGCGGGCGTGGAGGTCGAGGTAGGCGTCGCCGTCGCCGGGTGCGTCGCGGTCGAGGGCCGCGGCGGTGACCGCCGGATCCCGGTCGAGCACGGCGCCGACGCCGTCGGGCCGGGGGTGGGCCAGGACGTGGGGGGCGTGGACCCAGCGGAGCCCGTGGTCCTCCAGGTGGAAGCCGGCGATCACCGGTGACGCCGCACCGAGGGGGTAGAAGGCCGAGTAGAGGTCGTTGCGGAAGCCGGGGGCGGTGACCTCGCCGGTGCGGACCGCGCCGCCGGGCTCGTCGTTGGCCTCGAGGACCAGGACGTCCCACCCGCGGTCGGCGAGGGTGATGGCCGCGGCCAGGCCGTTGGGCCCGGCCCCGATGACGACGGCGTCGACGGTGGTGGTCAGCCGTCGCCGCCCAGCTCGGGCTGCTTGCTCTGACGCCGCAGCGACTCCTTGTTGCGGGCCTGGATCAGCGGCTGGGCCAGCGGGGTCAGCGGCTTCAGCGGCGGGAGCATCCCCTCGCGCATGGCCACCTCTCTTCCACCGCCCTTGGCCCGCACCTCGATCTCGACGTGGGCCCGGCCGCATGGGCGGGCCCGCGCCGCCAGCACGAGCAGGCGGGGCGTCTCGACGTCGACCACCGAGGTGCTGTCCTGGGTGGTGACCGGCCCGGCCAGCCCGACCCGGTGGCGGAACTCGGTGCCCGGTCGGGGCCAGCCGTCGTCGACCGAGAGGATCTCGACCGCCCCGACCAGCCAGTCGGGGTAGGTCCTGGGGTCGGCCACGACGGCCCACGCCCGCTCGACGGGGACGGGGAGCTGGGTGCTGACCTCACGCATGCCGGGGGGAGCCACGGCCCGCCCCTCACCACCGGCACCGCCCCACAAACCAGGTCCATCCGAGAGGTTGTGTGTCGGCGATCTGATAGGTAAGTTGTCGGCCGACAGCAGACTTCCGTTCACCGTTGGGAGGTACCCGCCATGCTGCTGCGCACCGATCCGTTCCGCGACCTGAACGCCTTCGCCCGCATGCTCGACACCGCCGGTGGCCCCACCACGGCGATGGACGCGTACCGGCACGGCGATGTGGTCACCGTCGACGTCGACCTCCCGGGTGTCGAGCCCGAGTCGATCGACGTGCAGGTGGAGCGGGGCGAGCTCCGGATCCAGGCCCGGCGCCGGTCGACCGCCCCCGAGGGCGCCCGCTTCCTCGTGCGGGAGCGACCCGAGGCGACGATCGGCCGCCGCATCGTCCTGGGCGACGCCCTCGACGTCGAGGCGGTCGACGCCGAGTACGTCGACGGCGTCCTCAGCATCCGCATGCCGCTGCGGGAGACGGCCAAGACCCGCCGGATCGACGTCCGCCACCTCGCCTCCGGCGCCGCCGGCGACGACACCAGGGCCCTCGCCGGGTCGACCGGATGACCTCCCGCCGGGCCGCGCCGGGACCGGACGACGCGCACCGGTCCTGGCGGGTCCGGCTCGACGACCCCGACGAGCCGCTGTTCACCATCGCCGTGGCCGCCGACCTCCTCGGGGTGGGCACGCAGCCGCTGCGCCGGCTGGGCGACGCCCTCGACCACGAGGGCAGCCGCCCGTCCGGCAACCAGCGGCGCTACTCCCGCAACGACCTCGAGGTCCTGGCCCGGGCCCTCGAGCTCCAGGGCGACGGCCATGCCACCGCCAGCATCGGCCGCATCATGGAGCTCGAGGACCGGGTTCAGGCGGCGGACTCGTCGGTGGTGGCGAAGGTGTCGGGGACCGGGTACTCGCCGAGGGCGTAGGTGAGCAGCGACATGTGCTGGCGGTCGACCACGAAGATCGACCCGGCCTGCTCGATGGCCACCTCGTCGGTGAGCATGCTCACGGCGTCGAGGTAGGTCGCCGCCGCCACGCCCTCCAGCATCAGGGCGAGCTGGGCCACCGCGGGCACGTCGGTCGCCGCACCCAGCTGCTCCTGCACCATCGGGTCGAGCTCGGCGTTCGGCTCGGTGACCTCGTCCTCGCCTGCCGCGGTGATCACCTCGTTCCAGGCGTCGAGGTGGGCCTGGTGGTGCTCCAGCGCGGTGGTCACGTAGGCCACCACCGCCGGCGGGACCTCGCCGAGGGCGCCCTGCGTGGCCGCGTCGGCGGCGGCCTGGTACGTGTTCACCGCCAGCACCTCGAGCCCGGCGGCCAGCTGGGCGATGGCGAGGTCGTCGCCACCCCCGCCGCCGCCCTCGGTCGTGGTCGAGCCCTCGGTGGTGGTGGTCGTCGGCTCGTCGTCGCCGAGCGTGGTGGTCGAGCCGCTCGACGCCGGCTCCTCGTCGTCGCCGCAGGCGGCCAGGACGATCGCCCCGGCACCGATGCCCATGCCGGCCATGAACCTCCGTCGGTCGATGGTGCTGCTCATGCCACGGCTCCTTCCTCGGGCGGGCTGGCCATGTCGGGCTCCTCGAAGGGGTCGGGGAAGGCGACGCTGCCGGCCGCCTCGGGCAGGGCCGGCAGGTCCGGCGGAAGGGCGATCAGGGCCGGGTCGGCCTGGAGCAGCGCCTGGACGGCCCGGAGGGTCGCCAGGTGCTGGGCCTCGACGCCCATCACGCTGCCCATCAGCCGGCGCAGCTCGCCGTCGCTGAGGAGGGCGAGGTCGGCCAGGTAGGTGTCGGTGGCGACCTCCTCCAGGGCCATGGCCAGCTCGACCACGGCAGCCGGGTCGGTCAGGCCGGGCGTGGCGTCGGCGACCACCTGCTGGTACCTGGGGTTGGGCTGGTCCTGGACCGTGCCGCCCAGGGCGTTCGTCTGGTCCTGGAAGGCAGCCCGGTGCTCGTCGTGCTGCTGCATCGTCGTCTCGGCGAAGGTCTTCACGACGGCGTTGCCGTCGGCGATGAAGGGCAGCCCGAGGGCGGCCTCGTAGGTGGCCACGGCCAGGATCTCCAGCGACGACGCCGTCTGGAGGATCTGGACGTCGAGGTCGGCCTCGCTCTGGGCCGCCACCGGGCGACCGAGGATGCCGACCACGGCCGAGCCGAAGGCGGTGCCGAGCAGGCCCCGGGCGGCGAGGGCACCGAGGCCGAGCCCGCCGGTGCGCAGCGCGGTGCGCCGGCTGTCGTTCACGGCGCGGACGCGGTCCCGGTCGACCGGGCGGCGCCGCTTCTCCTCACCCAGGTCCCGGAGGTCCGGCAGCACCGCCCGGGCGTCGTGCAGGGCATCGACCTGCAGGTCTCTCGACTCGACGATCAGCTCGTCCAGTCGTCGTTCGTCGACGGCCATGGCGCCTCCTGGGCTGTGGGTCCGACCCACCGTGCGCCCACCCCGGGGGGTCCGGCCATCCCCAACATCGAGCCGGTTTCGGGCGGCGGTCGACGGGGAGGCGCGCCGGCTCGCACGGGACGTGGGCTCGACCAAACCCACGGACGGGACGGCTCCGAACCACGGGTGCGCCCATGGAACCCACCCCACCCCTCTGCTCGGTCGCCGTCGTCGACCGCCTCCGCCTCGACCGGGACCTGCTGGTCCACGCGGTGGCCCACGCCGAGGGATTCGCCGTGGCCCGGGCCGTGGCCACGCTGGTCGACGCCCCCGCCACCGGCGAGGTCGATGCGGTGGCGATCCGGGCCACCGCCCCCGGCCCCGACCTCCCGGGCGAGGTGGCCGCCGCCCTCGCCCTCCCGGGCCGGCCCCGCGTCGTCGTCCTCGCCGGCTACGTCGACGACTACCTCGCCGACACCCTCCAGCGGGCCGGCGCCGACGCCGTCGCCTCGTCCGCCGAGCCGCTCGACGTCGTACTCGACCTCCTCCGCGGTGCCGACGTCGGTCCGACCCCGCCCGACGCCCCGGCCGCCCCGGGCCCCCACCACCTGACGCCCCGGGAGGTCGAGGTCCTCGACCTGCTGGCCGACGGCCGGCCGCCGGGCGAGATCGCCCACCTGCTCGACCTGCGGATGTCGACGATCCGGGACCACGTCAAGAGCCTGCGGGCCAAGCTCGGCTGCAACAGCGCCACCCAGCTCGTCGTCGCTGCCCACCGCCTCGGCCTCGTCCCCCACCTCGGCCGCCCGTTGCGCTGAGGGCTACGGGCCCGGGACGCTCTCGGGGTTCGGCCACGTCCACCCGGTCATGGTGCGGGTGCCGTGGGGGACGTCCGAGGGGCGGGCGTAGGTCTGCAGCAGCTCGCCCTGGTCGGCCACCGCCAGCTTCCGGTACACGGCGGTCATCTGGTTGCGGAGCGTCTTGACCGACACGCCGTCCCGCTCGGCGATCTGCGGGATCCGGTGCCCGTCGAACAGGGCGGCCACCACCGCCCGCTCCCGCCGGGTCAGCTGGCCGTCGGCGATGATCTCGCGGAAGTCGGTCACCAGGCTCAGGACCGCGGCGTAGACGACGTCGGTGGGGCCGACGAGCCGGCGGACCTCGATGTGGGCCGGGGTCCAGTTCCCGAGGTGGGTCATGATCCGCACCCGGTACTCGGCCTGGTCCGCCTCCCCGGCGACCAGGCGCTCGAGGGCGGGGGCGGCCAGGTGGAGGTCGCCCGGGTGCATGCCCAGCCAGTGGACCGCGCCGAGCGTCCAGTCGGGTTCGGACGAGTAGGCGTGGAGCCCGGGGTCGGCGCCGACCACCCGGAGGTGCCGGTCCCACGTGGACCAGAAGACGACCGGGGCGTCGGGGGCCGCCTGGTAGTCGACGAAGATCCGCTCCCGGCCCCGCTCGCAGACGAGGACCACCACGACCCGGGCGCCGATGCCGGGGTTCTCGATGCTCCCGCCGAACAGCGTCAGGTCGGCCCGGCCGCCGGCCCGGTGGAGCGACACCTCGGCCATCCAGCTCGACGGGTGGGGGCCGGTGGCGTGGGCGGCGACCCGGTCGAACGCGGGTCGGGGCAGCGTCCCGTCCTCGACCAGGTCCTGGACCCGCTCGGGCAGCGACCCGCCGAGGAGCTCCCGGGCCCGGCGGTTGCCGGCGACGACCCGCCCGGTCCGGGCGTCGATGACGAGCGAGCCGAACAGCAGGCGGTCGACGAGGGTCGACGACCCACGGAAGAGGTCGAACCACCCCTCCACCTCCCCCGCCGCGGCCATGGCGGTCAGCGCAGCCGGGTGAGGTCCCGGACGGCGCCGGTGTCGGCGCTGGAAGCGAGGGCGGCGTAGGCCCGCAGGGCGGCGCTGACCGGGCGCTGGCGGTCGACCGGCTGCCACGGGCGCTCGGCGGCGTCCATCTTCCGGCGCCGCTCGTCGAGCACCTCGTCGGGGACGTCGACCCGGAGCGTGCGGCTGGCGACGTCGATCACGATCGGGTCGCCGTCCTGGACCAGGCCGATGGCGCCACCGCTGGCCGCCTCGGGGGCGACGTGGCCGATCGACAGCCCCGAGGTGCCGCCGGAGAACCGGCCGTCGGTGACCAGCGCACAGCTCTGCCCCAGCCCGGCGCCCTTGAGGAAGGCGGTCGGGTACAGCATCTCCTGCATGCCGGGGCCGCCGGCCGGGCCCTCGTAGCGGACGACGAGGACCTCGCCGGGCTGGATCACGCCGTCGAGGATCACCCGCACGGCGTCGTCCTGGCTCTCGACCACGCGGGCCGGGCCGGTGAAGCTCCACAGCGACTCGTCGATCCCGGCCGTCTTCACGACGCAGCCGTCGGGGGCCAGGTTGCCGCGCAGGATCGCCAGCCCGCCGTCGGCCGTGTAGGCGTGGGCAGCGTCGCGGATGCAGCCCCGCTCGGCGTCGAGGTCGAGCCGGCGCCAGCGGTTCTCGGTGGAGAAGGGCTCGACGGTGCGGACCCCACCGGGTGCGGCGTGGAACAGCTCGACCGCCTCGGCGGCCGGCTCGGGGGCCCGCACGTCCCAGCGGGCCAGCCAGCCGTCGAGGTCGGCGCTGTGCACGGCGTGGACGCCGCGATCCAGCAGGCCGGCCCGGTCGAGCTCCCCGAGGATGGCGGGGATGCCACCGGCCCGGTGGACGTCCTCCATGTGGAAGTCGCTGTTGGGCGAGACCTTGGCCAGGCACGGCACCCGGCGGCTGACCGCCTCGATGTCGGCCAGGGTGAAGTCGACCTCGGCCTCGCGGGCGGCGGCGAGGATGTGGAGGACGGTGTTGGTCGATCCGCCCATCGCCATGTCGAGGGCCATGGCGTTCTCGAAGGCGGCCTTGGTGGCGATGTTCCGGGGCAGGACGCTGGCGTCGTCGTCCTCGTACCACCGCCGGGCCAGGTCGACCACGAGCCGGCCGGCCTCGGCGAACAGGGCGCGCCGGGCGGCGTGGGTGGCCAGGGTCGAGCCGTTGCCCGGCAGCGACAGGCCCAGCGCCTCGGTGAGGCAGTTCATCGAGTTGGCCGTGAACATGCCCGAGCACGAGCCGCACGTGGGGCAGGCGGAGCGCTCGACCTCGTCCAGGCCCTCGTCGGTGACGGCGTCGTTGGCGCTGGCGGCGATGGCGGTGATCAGGTCGGTGGGGGCCCGCACCACGCCGTTCACGACGACCGCCTTGCCCGCCTCCATCGGCCCGCCCGAGACGAACACCGTCGGGACGTCCAACCGGAGGGCGGCGTTGAGCATCCCCGGCGTGATCTTGTCGCAGTTCGAGATGCAGACCAGGGCGTCGGCGCAGTGGGCGTTGACCATGTACTCGACCGAGTCGGCGATGATCTCCCGGCTCGGGAGGCTGTAGAGCATCCCGCCGTGGCCCATGGCGATGCCGTCATCGACGGCGATGGTGTGGAACTCGCGGGCCACGCCCCCGGCGGCAGCCACCGCCTCGGCCACGATCTCGCCCAGGTCCTTCAGGTGGACGTGGCCGGGCACGAACTGCGTGTACGAGTTGGCGATGGCCACGATGGGCTTGTCGAAGTCCTCGTCGGTCATCCCGGTGGCGCGCCACAGGGCGCGGGCACCGGCCATGTTCCGCCCGTGGGTGGTGGTACGGCTGCGCAGCTCGGGCATGGCGGAAGGGTACGACCGGGTGAGGCCGGGGACCCAGGCAGAATGACCCGATGAGCAGGGCCCTCGTCGTGCAGCACCTCGAGCCCGAGGGCCCGGTGCTGATCGCCACCGCGCTGCGGGCCGCCGGGGTCGCCGTCGGCATCGTGCGCCCCGACCACGGCGACGAGGTGCCCGCCTCGGTCGACGGCATCGACGGGCTCGTCGTGATGGGCGGGCCCATGTCGGCCCGGTCCGACGACGGCTTCCCCAGCCGCACCGCCGAGATCGCCCTGCTGCGGGCCGCCGTCGACGCCGGCATCCCGACCCTGGGCGTCTGCCTCGGCGCCCAGCTGCTGGCCGCGGCCGGCGGCGGGACGGTCGAGCCCGGCACCGGGCTGGAGGTCGGCTGGGGCGAGGTCGAGCTGACGGATGAGGCGGCGACCGACCCACTGCTCGCCGGGATCCGGGGGGCCCTGCCGGTGCTGCACTGGCACGGCGAGACCTTCACCCTCCCGCCCGGGGCGGTGCTGCTCGCCTCCTCGGACCGCTACGCCCACCAGGCCTTCCGGCTCGGCGCCGCGGCGTGGGGCCTGCAGTTCCACCTGGAGGTCGACGCCGCCGCCGTCGAGCGCTTCGTCGTCGCCTTCGGCGAGGAGGCCGACGACCCGGCCGCCATCGTCACCGGCGCACCGGCCTGGTTGGCCCGCAGCGAGGCGGTCCAGGCCACCGTCCTCGGGCGCTTCGCCGGCCTCGTGGCCAGCCCCTGACCACGCAGGGCGCGACGGCCGCTACGCTCCCGCCCGGCGAGAACCTGCGGCTGGAGGAACCATGGACCGATCGACCGACCCGTCGACCTTCGAGGCGCGCCTGGCGCGGCTGGAGGAGGCGCACGCCGCCCTCCTCGAGCGCACCGCGACCCTCGAGGCCGAGAACCGTGCCCTCCGGGGGCCCGACCCGGTGCTCTCGGCGCCGGTGCCTGCGGTGCCGGCGCCCGCGGCCGACGGCACGCCGGTAGCCGTGCCCGTCGGGCTCGCGGTGGGCCGGCGCCACCTGCTCCGCACCGGGCTGGCCGCGGCCGGCGCGGCGGCCACCGGGGCCGTGCTGCTCGACGGTGCCCCGGTCGCGGCCGCCGACGGCGACCCCCTCCTGCTCGGCGAGGCCAACACCTCCACCACGGCGACGACCCTCACCGCCGGCGGCCAGGCCACGAGCGGGCTGACCGTCCTCGGCGGCCCCCCGGTCGAGCTCCCGGACGGCCCGACCACGCCGCCCCGCGACGGCGCCGCCGTCGTCGTCGAGGGTGGGGACCGGCTCCGGGCCGGGCTCCTCGCCGTCGCCGACACGGGCACGGGCATCCGCACCCACTCCCGCCGGGGCACGGCGCTCCAGGTCGACACCGAGACCGGCCAGGCCCTCATCGTCCGGGCGACGGGTGCCCCCACGACGGGATCCGCCGTCGAGATCGCCAACGCCAAGGGGACCTGGGGCCTCAAGGTCGACGCTCCCATGGGCGAGGCCATCCGGGCCGAGGGCGGCGGCCGCGGCATCCTCGCCATCAGCAAGGGCGTCGGGGCGGCCGTCTACGCCGCGGCGTGGGCCGACGGGCCCGCCCTCGAGGCCGACGGGCCGGCGATCTTCCACGGCTCGAGCGGACCCAACCTGTGGCTGCGGGGTCAGCAGCTCGAGGACGCGCCGGGCGCCGACGGCAAGGCCCACGAGGCGGGCGAGGTCATGGCCCTGGAGGACGGTCGCGTCCTGCTCTGCGTGGCGTCCGGGACGCCCGGCGTCTGGCGCATCCTCGGCGGCCCCGACACCGCCGGCTCGTTCCACGTCCTCCCCGTCCCCGCTCGCGCCCTCGACACCCGACCCGGCTCGCTGCCGTCGGTCGGGACCAAGGAGCCGCTCGACGGCAGCTCGGTCCGGGCCATCGACCTCAACGCGGCCGGCGAGATCGTCCCCGTCGACGCCACCGCCGTGCTGCTGACCGTCCTGCTGGTGAACGCCACCGCCGGCGCCGGGAACTTCACGGTCTGGGCCGGCGCCCAGGCCAAGCCGATCGCCAACACCCTCGTGTGGGGCGGCAACGCCGGCCGCTTCACCACCTCCGCGGTGACCGCCGTGACCGCCGGCGGCGTCCAGGTCCACGCCAGCCTGAAGACCCACCTCGTCCTCGACGTCGTCGGCTACTACCGGTAGGACGTGGGGATGCCTCCCACCGTCCTGCCGGTGACCACGCGCGACGGCCGCACCCTGCACGCCGAGATCGCCGGCGAGGGCCGGCCGACGGTGGTGCTGGAGGCCGGGATGGGTGCGTCCCGGCACATGTGGGGCGGGGTGGCGCCGGCCCTGGCCGACCGGACGACGACGCTCGTCTACGACCGCAGCGGGCTGGGCCGCAGCCCGGCCGACCCGGCGACCCGGGACCTCGACCGGCTCGCCGCGGACCTGCTCGACGTGCTCGACCACGTCGAGGGCCCGGTCGTGCTGGTCGGCCACAGCTGGGGCGGGCCGATCGTCCGGGCCGCGGCGGCCGAGCGCCCCGAGCGGGTGGCCGGCATCGTGCTGGTCGATCCGAGCGACGAGGGCTGCGCCGCCCAGATCTCCGACGCCAACCTGAAGCGGGCCCGCTCGGCCTCGTGGATGCTGCCCCTGATGAGCCGGACCGGGCTGGTCCGGCTCCAGGTCCGGGCGCTGGCCAAGAAGCTCCCGGCACCGTCGGCCGCCGCCTTCCGGGCCGAGGACGGGACCCATGCCGCGGTCCTCACCCAGGTCGCCGAGGCGGTCGGGTCGCTGGCCGACCTCCGCCGGCTCGCCGCCGACCCGCTGCCCGTCCCCGACGTCCCCCTCACCGTCATCTCCGGTGCGGTCGCCGGGCGGATGGAGGGCGGGCACCGCCCCGAGCTGATCGCCGCCCACCGGGCCCGGGCCGAGGCCGCGCCCCGGGGTCGCCACGTCATGGCCGGCCGCTCCGGCCACATGGTCCCCTTCACCGAGCCCGAGGTCGTCGTCGCCGAGGTCCTCCGCCTCCTCGATCCCCCCGCCCCCTCGCCCCCACCGCCCGAACTTTGAGCACCTGACCTCGCATAGCGGGGTGAGCCGCTCAAAGCTGGGGGCTGGCGGGGCTACTCGCCCGAGTTCTGGCCGTCGACGGCCTCGCGGAGGAGGTCGGCGTGGCCGTTGTGGCGGGCGTACTCCTCGATCATGTGGACGAGGATCCAGCGGAGGCTGGGCGCCCGGCCGTCGTCCCAGCGGCGCACCGACGGCTGGCCGAGGTCACCGGTGGCCAGGGCCTCGGCCACCGCGGCGCGGGACCGGGCCACCGCCTCGTCCCACAGGGCGATCAGCTCGGCCGGGGTGTGGTCGGCGGCCGAGTGCCAGTCCCAGTCGCGGTCGGCCTCCCAGTCGACGGTGTCCCACGGCGGGTGCGGCTCGCGCCCGTGCAGGAAGCGGGAGAACCACAGGTCCTCGACGTAGACGAGGTGCTTGACCAGCCCGCCGAGGGTCATGGTCGACGCCGCCGTGGTGGCGGCCAGGCCGGCGGCGTCGAGCCCGTCGACCTTCCACATCAGGGTCGCCCGCTGGTAGTCGAGGAACCCGAGCAGCGTGGCTGCCTCGTCGCCGTCGGCGGGGGGCTCGGGCCGGCCCTGGTCGTCGGTCACGGTCATGGACGGAACCTACCGCCCGGGTCGACGCCCTTCGGAGTAGATACTTGGTGTATACCTTGAGCGCATGAGCGTGCCATTGGCCCTGTTGGGGTTGCTCGAGCGGGAGCCGAGCCACGGATACGACCTGAAGCGGGAGTACGACGCCGTGTTCGGGCGGGGCAAGCCGCTCCCGTTCGGCCAGGTGTACGCCACCCTCGGGCGGCTGGCCCGGGACGGGAAGGTCGTCGCCGCCGAGGCCGAGCCGGGCGCCGGCCCCGACCGCAAGCGCTACGTCATCACGACCGACGGGGTCAGCGAGCTGGAGACGTGGCTGGCCGAGCCGGTCGCCCCCGAGCCCCACCTCCAGTCGACGCTCTTCGTCAAGGTCGTGCTGGCGCTGATGTCGGGCCGCCCGGCCGAGGGCTACCTCGACGCCCAGCGGGC
>JBQGCF010000319.1:0-18771 GCA_052038315.1 Iamia sp. | reverse complement strand
CCGTCTCCCCCCTACACGGCCACCGTGCGCGGGCGGGCGGCCCGCACTGGGCCGCAGTTTCGGTGGTTCGTGTCGGCCGCCTAGTCGTCGGCCCGGCCCTTCAGGCGCAGGCTGCGCTCGTTGTAGGGCGCCCAGCCGTGCTCGGCGCAGGCGGCGAGCAGCTGGCCCTCGTCGGGCGGCGGGGGCAGCTTCACCCGGTCGAGGGTGCGCTCGGCCTTCGCCGGCGGGACGACGACGGTGGCCCCGCAGCGGGGGCAGGAGTCGACGTGGAGGCGACGCTCCGACGGCTCCCAGATCCAGCGCCAGGCCCGCAGGAGGGCCGGTGGGCGATCAGCCCCGGCCATCGCCCCGCTGCGTGCGCACCACGATCACCACCACGACCACGATGACGGCGACGACGAGGACCTCGCCGAGACCGACGGTGCGGGCGAAGAGCATGGCCACCCCGCCAGTGTGCCCGCTCGACCCTCAGCAGAGGGCGTTCTCGGGCCCGGCCACGATGTAGTACAGGCGATCCTCGACCAGGTCGACGGCGATCCGGGCGCTCCGGGCCCGCTCGTGGGCGGCGAGGTCCTCGACGGGCTCGAGCACCGGCAGACCCTCCTCGTCGTAGATCGGCCAGGAGCTGTCGCCCTCACCCGTGTAGGCCGGCACGCCGAGGTCGGACGGCAGGCGCACCGGCTCGTCGAACTCGTAGAACAGCAGCGCGCCGCGGGCGACGTCGTCCTCGACGTACCAGTGCGTGGGCCACACCAGGCGGCCGACGTCGAGGGCGGCGGCGATCTCGGGGTCGGCCCGGAGGATCGCCACGGCCTCGTCCCGCTCGGCATCGGTCACCACGTCGATCTCCACGGGCCGACCGGGGGGCACCGGCATCCCGGGTGGGCGGGGCGTCTCCTCGGCGACGCAGGGGCCCGGCGGACCCGGGTCGGCGTCGACGCCCGGACCGCCGGGGTCGGACGCACCGGCCGCGGCCCCCGCACCGGTCGTGACGTCATCGTCGCCGCCGCACCCACCGACCGCCACGACGAGGACGACCAGGACGAGGGGACGGAGGGCCCGGCGCACGGCCGAGGTCGTATCAGATGGCGCAACCGTCGGGGCCGCAGGCCTCGTCGCCGGAGGCGATGCCCTCGATCCGCTCGATCTCGGGGTGCGACTCGTCCCACGCCCGCTGGAGGACCTTGCCGAGCAGCTCGGGCGGCTGGGCGCCGGAGAGGGCGAGGCGCCCGTCGACGAGGAAGAAGGGGACGCCGGTGACGTCGAGCTGGTGGGCGGTGGCGATGTCGGCGAGGACCTCACGGGCGTAGCCGTCGCCGGCGAGGACGTCGTCGACCTCCTGCGGGTCGAGCCCGACGTCGGCGGCCGCCTTGCGCAGGGTGTCGTGGTCGCCGACCGGGTCGCCGTCGGTGAAGGTCGAGCGGAACAGCCGGGCCTTGAGCTCGCGCTGCACGCCCCGGTCGAGGGCGAGGTGGAGGAGGCGGTGGGCGTCGAAGGTGTTGCCGCCCCAGGCCTTGTCGAAGCGGAAGTCGATGCCCCGCTCGGCGCCCAGGCCGATGATGTGCGCCTGGCGGGCCTTCACCGCCCCGACCGAGGTGCCGTACTTCCGGGCGATGCCGGCGATGTGCTCCTCGGGCGTCTGGGTCCGGGCGCCCGGGTCGAGCTGGAAGGAGTGGAGGACGACCTCGACCTCGCCGGCGTGGGCGAAGCCCTCCAGGGCCACATCGAGGTTGGCGAGCCCCACGGCGCACCAGGGGCAGACCACGTCGGACCAGACATCGACACGCATGCCCTCCGGAACCGCCCTGGGGCCACGGCTGTTCCCGGCGGTACCGTGGATCGGTGAGTGATGAGGTGACCACCGAGGCCGACGAGACCCGCGAGGGGACGGGGTTCGACGACCTGGGGCTGGCGGACGACCTGGTCGCCGCCGTCACCCGGCTGGGGTACGAGGAGCCGACGCCGATCCAGCGGGAGGCCATCCCGGTGCTGATCGAGGGGCGCGACCTGCTCGGCCAGGCCGCCACCGGCACCGGCAAGACGGCCGCCTTCGCCCTGCCGATCATCCACGGACTGGTGCCCGAGGCCCGGCGCCCGTCGTCGCCGACGGCGCTGATCCTCGTCCCCACCCGCGAGCTGGCCATCCAGGTCTCCGAGGCGGTGCACCGCTACGGCCGGGCCGTCGGCGCCCGGGTCGTGCCCGTGTACGGCGGCCAGCCGATCTTCCGCCAGCTGCGCGCCCTCGACGGCGGCGTCGACGTCGTGGTGGCCACGCCGGGCCGGGCCGTCGACCACCTCGGCCGTGGCTCGCTCGACCTGACCGCCGTCCGCACGGTGGTGCTCGACGAGGCCGACGAGATGCTCGACATGGGCTTCGCCGAGGACATCGACGAGATCCTGGGCGGCACCCCCGCCGACCGCCAGACCGTCCTGTTCTCGGCCACCATGCCGCCCCGCATCGAGGCGGTCGCCCGCAAGCACCTCACCGACCCGGCCCGCATCGAGATCGGGCGGGCGCAGCCGGCCGACGGCGAGGCGCCGGCGGTGAGCCAGACGGCGTACCTCGTCCGCCGGGCCCACAAGGCCACCGCCCTGGGCCGCATCCTCGACGTGGAGGCGCCCACCGCGGCCATCGTCTTCTGCCGCACCCGGGCCGAGGTCGACACGCTCACCGAGACCCTCAACGGCCGGGGCTACCGGGCCGAGGCGCTCCACGGCGGGTTCGGCCAGGAGCAGCGCGAGCGGGTGATGAACCGGCTCCGCTCGGGGGCGGCCGACCTGATCGTCGCCACCGACGTGGCCGCCCGCGGCCTCGACATCGACATCCTCACCCACGTCGTCAACTACGACGTCCCCTCCGCCCCCGAGACCTACGTCCACCGCATCGGGCGGGTCGGCCGGGCCGGGCGCGAGGGCGTGGCCATCACCCTGGCCGACCCCCGCGAGCACCGGATGCTCAAGACGATCGAGAAGGTCACCGGGCAGAAGGTCGACGTCCGCCAGGTGCCGACGGTCGGCGAGCTGCGGGCCCACCAGATGGAGGGGACCCGGGCCGCCCTCGAGGAGGTGCTGGCCGGTGACGAGGACGACCGCGACCTCGACCGGGTGCGCGTCGTGGTCGAGTCGCTGAGCGACGAGCACGACCTGATGGAGGTCGCCCTGGCCGCCGTCGCCCTGCTCCACGACATGCGGGTGGCGGGGGCCGACGCCGACGACCGCGACATCCCGACGGTCGACCTCAAGGAGGAGCGCCGCGGCCGCGACCGGCCGGACCGCGCCGACCGCGGCCCCCGGCCGAAGCCCAGCGGCAAGCCGGGCCGCAACACCCACACCGGCGCCGACATGACCCGTCTCTACGTCAGCGCCGGGCGCAGCGCCCGGGTGGGACCCGGCGACCTGGTCGGGGCCATCGCCGGCGAGACCAGCCTGTCGGGCCGCGACATCGGCTCGATCGACATCCAGGACCGCTTCTCGCTGGTCGAGGTGCCGAGCGATCGGGTCGACGAGGTCATCGCCGCCCTGGGCCGGACCACCCTCCGCGGCCGCAAGGTCCACGCCCGCCGCGAGCGCTACACCCGCGGCTAGCGATCAGGGGCGGGGCTCGGCCCCGCCCTGCTTGCAGGTGCCCAGCTGCCACCGCTCGCTGGTGTACCGGAAGTCGCAGCTCACGACGTTGGGTTCGGCCCCGCCTCCGAGGTAGGCCCGGATGGTCACCGAGTCGCGGGCCCCGGGCGGGCCGCCGTAGACGGCCAGCAGGTCGTAGGAGTACCCCCGCACGGAGCAGGTCGTGTGGGCGACCTGGCCGCCCTGCTGGTCGTGGGGCCCGATGTTGGTGACCTCGCACCGGGCCTCGGAGGGCTTGGCCGAGATGTCGCCCCGCTCGACCCGGTACGCCTCGGCCGCCACCCGACGCTCCACGTCGAGCCCCGAGGGCGTGTTGCACGCCCCGAACCCCACCGTCACCACCACCGCGAGGGCGATCGCCCCCACCATCCGTCGCCGCATCCCGACCTCCCGGTTCGCCGCCGCCAGCGTAGCGAGAAGATCCGTGTACGTTTCCGTACATGGATCGTGTGACCCGGGGCACCGGTGGGCATAGGGTGTCGTCGTGAGCCGTTACCAGGAGTACGCACCGTGAGCGTGGGACGGGTCCTGCGCGGCTACTGGCCGCTCGTCGTGGGCCTCGCCGTGGTCGCCGCCGTCATCGTCGTCGCCCCCAGCACCGGGCCCGAGGAGGTCGAGGCGGCCGACGTCGCCGACGGCGTCGAGGGCCAGTCGGCCACCGGCTGGGGCGACACGGTGACCGCCTGCGAGGGCGGCGGGCCCCAGGTCGCCGACGACCCCTACTCCCCGCCCTGCTTCGCCTTCGAGGGCGACAACGGCGGTGAGACCAGCAAGGGCGTCACCGCCGACAGCATCACCGTCACCTACCGCCAGACCCCCGAGCCCAACGTCCTGTCGCTGCTCGCCTCGCTGATGGGCATCGAGTTCGACGAGACGGCCGAGGACTTCCAGCGGACGATGTCCGGGCTGGTCGAGTACTTCAACGCCAACTTCCAGATGTACGGCCGGCAGATGGACCTGCAGATCTACGACGGCCAGGGCACCGTCACCTCCGAGCTGGTCGGCGGCGGGCGCGAGGCGGCCAGCACCGACGGGCTCAAGGCCTCGACCGAGATCGGCGCCTTCGCCGACATCACCGCAACCAGCCAGCCCTACGCCGAGGCCCTGGCCGCCGGGCAGACGATCGGCTTCGGCGCCCCGTACCTCTCCCGCGAGTGGTTCGGCGAGCACCGGCCCTACGCCTGGAGCCTCACCAGCGACTGCTCGGTCGTGGGCGAGGCGGCCAGCGCCTACGGCCTGGCCCGGCTGATCGGGAAACCGGCCGACGGGGCCGGGGGCGACCTCCAGGGCATCACCCGGAAGATGGCCGTGATCGCCCCCAACAACGCCGAGTACGCCCGCTGCACCGACGCCGGGCTCAAGGTGGTCGAGGACGCCGGCGAGAAGATCGACCTGGTCACCGACTACGCCCTCGACCTCGGGCGGATCCCCAACCAGGCCACGTCGATCGCCAGCCAGATCGTGCGGGAGGGCATCACCACCATCTCCTGCTTCTGCGACCCGTTCATGCTGCTCAACCTGATCCAGCAGATCGACGCCGCCGGGATCGACCCCGAGTGGATCGTCACCGGCGTGGGCTTCATCGACCTCGACCTGATCGGCCAGGGCCTGTCCAAGCAGAACGACCAGTGGGACGGGGCCTTCGGCGCCAGCCCGCTGGGCGTCCAGCCCACTCGGGAGGACAGCCCGGGCTACAAGGCGTTCAAGTCGGTGCGCCCCGACGAGGAGCCGTCGGCCGCCGTCGACGTCTTCTACTACCAGCTCTACCAGCTGGCCCTCGGCATCCAGATGGCCGGCCCCGACCTCACGCCCGAGACCCTCGAGACGGGTCTGTTCAGCTACCCCGAGCACACCGGTCCGGCCGGCAGCTGGGACTACTTCCCCGAGTCGTACACGCCGGTGATCGACCTGCGCGAGGTGCGCTGGGACCCGAAGGCCACCTCGCCGTTCAACGGCCAGCCCGGCACCTACGTCGGCGACGGGCCTCGTTTCCGGCGGGAGGACGTGGCCGAGATCCTCGGCGACGATGTCCAGATCTTCCCCGAGGACGAACCGCAGGACGACGGTGAGGAGGGCGAGGGATGAGCGATCGCAACCTCCGGATCGCCGGACTGGCCTTCCTGGCCGTGCTGGTCGCCGGCTTCCTCGGCGCCTACGACATCGACATGGGCGTGGTCCTCCAGGGCGTCGCCCTCGGAGTGGGCACCGGGCTGATGGCCGTCGGCCTGGTCCTCGTCTACCGCACGACCCGCGTCATCAACTTCGCCTACGGCGCCATGGGCACGGCGTGCGGCGCCTTCGCCGCCGGGCTCACGCTGGGCTGGAAGTGGAGCTGGTTCCTCGCCGCCCCGCTGTGCATCGCCTTCGGTGTCGGTGTCGGCGCCGGGGTCGAGGTGGCGATCATCCGGCGCTTCCGCACCGCCCCCCGCCTCGTCCTCACCGTCGCCACCATCGGCCTGGCCCAGGCGCTGGGCGGCATCGCCCTGTTCGTCCCCGACTGGTTCGACATCCCGGCGGCCATCCCCGGCTTCCGCACCCCCCTTTCCGAGCACACCTGGCGGGTGGGCAGCACCACGCTCAACGGCAACCACCTCGTCCTGGCCGTCGCCGCCCCCCTCGCCCTCCTCGGCCTGCTCTGGTACCTGTACCGGACCGAGTCGGGCACCGCGGTCCGGGGCCTGGCCGAGAACGTCGACCGGGCCCGGCTGCTCGGCATCCCGGTCAACAAGCTCAACCTGCAGCTCTGGGCGATCATCGGCGGGCTCGCCGCCCTGACCATCGTCCTCAAGGCGCCGGTCCAGGGCCTGCCCGTCGACGCCGCCTCCGGTCCGACGATCCTCCTCGCCCCGCTCGCCGCCGCCGTGCTGGCCGGCATGCGCTCGCTGTGGGGGGCGTTCCTGGCCGGCATCGCCGTCGAGGTGATCGACCAGCTGGTGCAGCTCAACCTCTCGCCCCGCTCGTGGAGCTACGTCGTGCTGCTGGCCATCATCGTGGTCGGCCTGCTGTTCCAGCAGGGCGCCGTCGGACGGGCCGACGCCGGCGAGGGCTCGTGGTCCACGGTCGGCCTGTCGCACCGGCTCCCGGCCCGGCTGGCCGCGCTGCCCGAGGTGCGCGCCGCCAAGGTCGTGCTGGCCCTGCTCGTGGCGGCCGTCGTGGTGCTGATCCCGCTGGCCGGCAGCCCCACGCAGATCCGCACCGGCACCGTCGCCCTCGTCTACGCCATGGTCGCCATGTCGCTGGTGGTGCTCACCGGCTGGGGCGGCTCGGTGAGCCTCGGCCAGATCGCCCTCGTCGGCGTGGGCGGGCTGGTCGCCGCCAACCTGATCGACGACCTGAACCTCGACCTGTTCCTCACCCTCGGCCTGTCGGCGGTGGCCGGCGGGCTCGTGGCGGCCGTCATCGGCATCCCCGCCCTGCGGGTGTCGGGCCAGCTGCTGGCCGTGTCGACCATGGCCTTCGCCGTCGCCCTCCAGCAGCACGTGGTCCAGCCGGCCAACTACGAGGGCATCGTCCCGGCCAGCTACACCCGGCCGGAGGTCTTCGGGCGCTGGGCCCTGACCACCGAGACCACCCTCTACCTGCTCGCCCTGGCCATGGTCGTGGCCGGCGCCCTGGTGATCACCAACCTGCGCCGCACCCGCACCGGCCGGGTCATCTCGGCCACCCGCGACAACGGCCGGGCCAGCGCCGCGGTCGGCGTCAGCCGCTCCCGCACCACCATCACCGCCTTCGTCTTCTCGGGCATGTTCGCCGGGCTGGCCGGCGGGGTCCACGCCGTGACCCTCGCCAGCCTGGGCGACAACAGCTACCCCGCGGCGGGCAGCCTCGTCGTGTTCTCGATGGCGGTCATCGGCGGCGTCTCGTCGCTGGGCGGCACGCTGGCCGGCGTCGCCCTGATCCAGTGGCTGGGCTACGCCTTCCCCCGGCTCCAGCTGCTGCTCACCGGTGTCGGCCTGCTCGTGATCCTGATGATCATCCCGGGCGGGCTGGGCCAGGCGATGGAGAAGGTGCGCGACCGCTTCGCCCTGGCGGTGGCCCGGCGCCGCGGCATCCCGCTGGAGGACGCGCTCGAGCTGGTCGACTCCCCCGCCCCGAAGGCCGCCACCGACGCCCCGCCGGCCGACGCCCTCCTCGCCACCAGCGGCCTGGAGGCCGGCTACGGCTCGCTCCAGGTGCTGTTCGGCGTGGACGCCACCGTCGCCGAGGGCGACGTGCTCGCCCTGCTCGGCACCAACGGTGCCGGCAAGTCGACCTTCTTCAAGGCGGTGATGGGCCTGCTCCCGGCCGGCGGGGGCAGCGTCGCCTTCAAGGGCCGCGACATCACCGGCATGGCCACCGAGGACATCGCCCAGCTCGGCCTGTCGATGATGCCCGGCGGCAAGGGCATCTTCCCGACCCTGACCGTGGCCGAGAACATGCGCATGGCCACGTGGATGCTGCGGGGCGACCGCGAGCGGGCGGGGGTGCGGACCGACGAGATGCTGGCCATGTTCCCGGTGCTGGCCGAGCGCTGGGACCAGGCGGCCGGCGACCTCTCGGGCGGCGAGCAGCAGCAGCTCTCGATCGCGATGGCCTTCGTGACCGAGCCCGAGGTCGTGCTGATCGACGAGCTGTCGCTGGGCCTGGCCCCCACCGTCGTCGGGATGCTGGTCGACAAGGTGCGCGAGCTCCACGCGAAGGGCACCACCATCGTCGTGGTCGAGCAGTCGGTGAACGTGGCCCTGCTGATGTGCGAGCGGGCCCTGTTCATGGAGAAGGGCCAGGTCCGGTTCCGGGGCCCCACCGCCGGGCTGCTCGACCGGCCCGACATCCTGCGGGCCGTCTTCATCGGCACCGAGGACGAGATCGCCGACCCGGCCGACGTCGGCGCGGCCATGCCCGACCCCGACGACCGTCCGGACCGGGGCGTGGCCCTGGAGTGCCGGGGCATCACCAAGCGCTTCGGTGGCATCACCGCCGTCGAGGACGTCGACCTGGTCGTCCCGCCCGGCTCGATCGTCGGTCTGATCGGCCACAACGGCGCCGGCAAGACCACCCTGTTCGACCTCCTCACCGGCTTCCTCGACCTCGACGGCGGCGTGGTCCGGCTGGGCGGCACCGACATCACCGACCTGCCCCCGCACCGGCGGGCCGTGCTCGAGGTCGGGCGCTCGTTCCAGGAGGCGCTGCTCTACCCCTCGCTGACGGTCGTCGACACGGTGAAGGTCGCCCTGGAGCGCCACCTGGCCAACCGCGACCCGGTGGCCGCCGCCCTCCGCCTCCCGGCCTCGACCGGCTCCGAGCGGGACGCCACCGCCCGGGCCGACGAGCTGGTCGAGCTGCTCGGCCTCACCGCCTTCCGGGACCGGCCCACCGGCGAGCTGTCCACCGGCACCCGCCGCATCGTCGAGCTGGCCTGCCTGCTCGCGCAGGACCCGGCGGTCGTGCTGCTCGACGAGCCCACCGCGGGGGTGGCCCAGGCCGAGACCGAGGCCCTCGCCCCGATGCTGCGCCGGGTCCAGGCCGAGACCGGCTGCTCGCTGGTGATCATCGAGCACGACATGGCCCTGCTGCAGGACCTGTGCGACACCTTCGTCGCTCTCGAGCAGGGCCGGGTGATCGCCGAGGGCACCCCGACCGACGTCCTGGCCGACCCCGCCGTGATCGCCTCCTACCTCGGCACCGACGACGACGTCGTCCACCGCAGCGGCCGCAAGCCCGTCGTCGACTAACCCAACGGCAGCTGGGGTTGGGTGCCGAGGTCGCGGCGGGTGGTGTCGACGTCCTCGCTGAGGGCGGGGACGCCGAGCAGGAAGCCCTGGGCCAGACGGCAGCCGAGGTCCCGGAGGAGGACGAGCTGCTGGGTCGTCTCGACGCCCTCGGCCACGACCGACAGGCCCAGCGAGCGGCCCAGGGCGAGCACCGCCCGGACGATCTCGGTGTCGCTGTGGTCGGCGCCCAGCCCGGCCACGAAGGACCGGTCGAGCTTGAGGGCGTCCATCGGGAACCGCTTGAGGTAGGCCAGCGAGCTGTACCCGGTGCCGAAGTCGTCGAGCCAGAGCCGCACGCCCATCTCGTGGAGGGCGTCGATGGTGCGGCCGGTCGAGCGGTCGGCCCCGATCACCGTGTCCTCGGTGAACTCGACCACCAGGTCCCGGGGCCGGAGCCCGTGGCGGTCGAGGGTGGCGGCGAGGCGGGAGGCGTAGGCGGGTGAGCCCAGCTGCCGGGCGGAGACGTTGACGGCGACGAACGGGGCCGGACCGCCGGTGCCCTGCTCGGCCCGCCACCGGGCCAGGTCCCGGCCGACGGTCTCCAGGACGGCCTCGCCGAGGGGCACGATCAGCCCTCGGTCCTCGGCCACCGCGATGTACTCCCGGGGCGGCTCGATGCGCCCGTCGGGGGCGGGGATGCGGACCAGCGCCTCGGTCCCGACCACGGCCCCGTCGTCGAGGGCGATGATCGGCTGGTGGTGGACGACGACCCGCCCGTCGTCGAGGGCCCGGCGCAGCGTCGACTCGACCGTCGCCCGCCGCTGGGCCGCCACGCGCAGCGCCTCGTTGAAGACCTCGACGCGGTTCCGGCCCTTCTCCTTGGCCCGGTAGAGGGCGGCGTCGGCGTCGCGCAGCAGCCGCTCGGGTGGGTGGCCGGCGTCGTAGGCCATGCCGATCGACGCCGACAGCGGCAGGGTCGACCCGTCGACGAAGGCGACCGGCACCTCCAGCGCGGCCCGGATGCGATCGGCCAGACCGGCGATGTCGGTGTCGTCGCCCCCCTCGGCCACCACCACGAACTCGTCGCCGCCCAGCCGGGCGACGGTGTCCCCGGCCCGGACCGTGCGGCGCAGGCGGGTGGCCACCTCGACCAGCAGGTGGTCGCCGGCCTCGTGGCCCCGCTCGTCGTTGACGTGCTTGAACCGGTCGAGGTCGACGAAGAGCAGTGCCACCCGCTCGCCCCGGCGCCGGCTGCGCTCCAGGGCCTGGCCGATGCGATCCATCAGCAGGGCCCGGTTGGGTAGCCCGGTCAGCTGGTCGTGGAAGGCCTGCCACGCCAGCTGGGCGGCGGCCTCGGCCCGCTCGGTGATGTCGCGGACGTTGCCGACGATGCCGGCCACCGCCGGGTCGTCGAGCCGGTTGGTGGCCACGATCTCGAGGTGGCGCCAGCCGTCGTCGCCCCGGTAGCGGGCCTCGACCCGGATCGTCGCCCCCGGCGCCTCGACCAGGTCGGCGAAGGCGAGGAAGGCGGCGTCGGCGTCGTCGGTGTGGACCCGGTGCCAGTGCATCTGCTCGCCGGCGTGGAGCTCGTGGCCGAGGACGGTGGCCGCGGTCGGGCTGGCGTAGCGGACGATGCCGGCCTCGTCGTGGACGCAGATCAGGTCGGCGCTGCGCTCGAGGAACGCCTCCAGCAGGACCTTGCTGGCCCGGACCTCCTCGTCGGCCAGCCGCTGGGCGGCAGCGAGGGCCAGCTCGTTGGAGATGTCGGCGAAGGCGATCACGATCGAGGCCACCGCCCCGGCGTCGTCGAGCACCGGCTCGGTGGCGACGCGCAGGGCGACCCGCTCGCCGTCCTCCCTGACGATGTACATGACCTGCTCGGCGACCGGCTCGCCGGTGAGGGCGGTGTGGATGATGGGCCGGTCCTCCAGCGGCAGCAGCCGGCCCTCGCCGTCGAAGGTGTCCCACGTCCCGGTCCGGACCCGCTCGGAGAACGAGGCCGGGTCGCCGCCCAGGATCCGCCACGCGGACTGGTTCGACATCAGGACGTTGCCCTCGAGGTCGGCCATGACGACGCCCTGCTCGAGCGCCTCCAGGCAGGCCCGCTGGGCGGTGCGGACCTCGTCGAGGACGGCCTCGGCGGCCCGCCGCTCGCCGATGTCCTGGATCTGGGAGACGAAGTACTGCGGGGTGCCGGCGTCGGTCCGCACCAGGGCCACGTCGAGCTGGCAGGGGACGAGGCTGCCGTCGGCCCGGACGTACCGCTTCTCCATCGTGTAGCCGTCGATCTCGCCGTCGAGGGTCCGCTGGAGGTGCTCGAGGTCGAGGTGGAGGTCCTCGGGGGCGGTGATGTCCTGGAAGGCCAGGCCGAGGAGGGCGTCCTCGTCGTAGCCGACGATCCGGCACAGGGCCCGGTTGACCCGGAGGAAGCGACCGTCGGGGGCGACCAGCGCCTTGCCGATGGGGGCGTGCTCGAAGGCGAGGCTGAACCTCGCCTCGGCCTCGGCCAGACGGCTGGCCCACGTCGCATCGTCGACGACGGTCACCGTCCTTCATCGGTCCTGGAGGGCCCGACGTGAGGGGCATGCTGGACCGGTGATCGACGCCACCGCCACCATCGCCGCCCTCGGCCTGCAACCCCACCCCGAGGGCGGGTGGTACGCCGAGACCTGGCGGGACGCGCCGGCCGACGGGAGCCGGGGCGTCGGCACCGCCATCTACTTCCTCCTGGAGGCCGACCAGGTCTCCCACTGGCACCGGGTCGACGCGGTGGAGACCTGGCACCACTACGCCGGCGGCCCGCTCGACCTGCTGATCGCGCCCGGCGACGCGGGGCCCGTCGAGACCGTCCGCCTCGGGCCGGACCTGGCCGGTGGCCAGCGCCCCCAGGGCATCGTCCCGGCCGGGGCCTGGCAGGCCGCCCGCCCGGTCGACGGCCCGGTCCTGGTGGGCTGCACGGTCGCCCCGGCGTTCCGGTTCGAGGGCTTCGCGCTGGCCCCGCCCGAGTGGGAGCCCGGCGCCTGAGATCGCCACACTGGGGCGGTGAGCCCGTCCGCCCCGCCCGACGCCGCCACCGAGCGGCGACGACTCTGGGTGGCCGGCGGTGCCTTCTTCGGGATCCTCGTGGCGCTGATCGCCCTGGTCGCCCTGTTCGGCGGGAGCGAGGGCGACGAGCGGGAGTCGACGGTGACCACGGTGGCCTGCGCCCCCGACGACGCCGCCTGCCTGGCCGCCCAGCGCTCCGGCGAGCGACCCGGGATCATCCCGAAGCCCGGTGAGGGCCACACCCCGACCGACCCCGGCGAGCCGGGCGGCTGGGAGCAGATCGCCCTGTTCTTCGCCCTGGTCGCCGCGCTGGGCGTGATCGTCCTGCTGATCGTGCGGTCGACCCGGCGGGCGGCGGGCCGCCGCACCCCCGATCCGGACGCGCCGCCCGCGGTCAGCCCGTGATCAGGCTGGCCAGGGCCCAGAGGAAGGCCACCGCGCCCAGGGCGGCCATGGCGACGCTCCGGCCGATCGGCGCCCGGGTCCCCTCGGCCTGCATGCGGGGCGGCGGCCGGTAGATCGCCAGCAGGTTGCCGACCAGCATGGCCCCGCCGAAGGCGAGCAGCAGGTAGGCGAGCAGGTCCTCGCCGAGGAAGGCGCCGCTGCCGCCGTCGGACGTCTCGGCGAGCAGGGCGGCGATCACGGTCGATCAGGCTACGGGCGCGAAGGGGCCGGCTCCTAGAGGGGGGATCATCGGAGCCGGCCCCGGCGTCTCGCCGCACCCGCGGAACCCGCTTGGGATGAGGTTCCGCGGCTTGGGATGAGAGCGGACGACACGCCGCAGGTCCTTGATCGGCGCACGCTGCGTGGTCATGAGGACTTGGGCCGGATCTCTCTCGCCGTCGCTCCGGGATCTCGCCGCGGGTGCCGCTGTGCCAGGCTCGTCCGCCGTGGCCGACCTCCCCCCTGCCGGGCCCCCGGCCGCACCGCCACCGCCCCTCGCCCCGCCGGTCCCCCCGTCGTCGGAGCCGTGGCCCCCGCTCGTCCCGGTCGTGACCCCGCCGCCCGGGCTGGCCGGCCGGATCGCCGTGGTGGTCGCCGGGGTCGCCCTGCTCGGCTACCTGGTGGCCGGGATCGTGCTGGCCGTCCCGGTGAGGACGCCGCAGGTCCAGGACTGCGGGGCGCCGGCCGCCTACCTGCTCGACGGCCGGGTCGATCGCCTGCCCGACGACGAGGACCGCATCCTCGGCCCCGACGGCGAGGTCGTCACCCTCGACGAGGACGTGGCCGCTGCCGCCCGGTCGACCCCGTGCCGGGACCGGGTCGCCGACCGGGCCGTGCCGGCCGCCATCCTGATCGTCGCCGCCACCGTCGTGGGCGTCGTGGCCTTCGCCCTCGAGCTGCTGCTCGTCCGCCCCCGCCAGCGCCGGGAGATCCGCGCCTCGCTCGATCCGCCGGGCCCGCCCCCCTCCTCCTGAGGCTCGTTGGGGGACCCCCAGGGGCATCCGGGGGGAGCCCCGGGCAGCCGACCGGGCGGGGTCCGGGCACGGTCGGACCCATGCCCACGGAGACCCCCGCGCTCACCGTCGACGCCCTGGTCGACGCCACCCCTGCCCACCGCGACCGCACCGTCGACGCCGTCAGGGCGCTGTGCATCGTCGTCGTCGTCCTCTGGCACTGGGTCTTCTCGATCACCCACGTGCGGGCCGACGGGGCGCTGACGATGCCCAACCCGATCGACGAGATCCCGGCGGGCTGGGCCCTCACCTGGGTCCTGCAGGTGATGCCGGCCTTCTTCGTCGTCGGCGGGTTCGCCAACCTGGCCTCCTGGCAGCGCCTCGAGCGGGATGGCCAGGCCCGAGCGGCCTGCGCCGACGGAGGAGGCGCCGGAGCGGGGAGCACGGCGACGTGGCGCACCTACGCCGCCGGCCGCATGGCCCGGCTGTGGAGGCCGCTGGCGGCGGTGATCGTCGTGTGGGCGGTGGGCGACACTCTGGCCCGCCTGGCCCTGGGGGTGCCGAGCGTCCTCGAGTGGGGGATCGTCGTGTTCGTCCCGCTGTGGTTCATGGGCGCCTACAGCGCGGTGCTGCTGCTGGCCCCGGCGACCATCGCCGCCCACCGCCGTCACCCGGTCCTCACCCTGGCCGGGCTGGCCGTCGGCATCGCCACGGCCGACGCCCTCCGCTTCGCCACCGGCGAGGACCGCTGGGGCTACGCCACCACGGCGCTGGTGTGGGTGGCGGCGCACCAGCTGGGCTACCTCTGGCGCGACGGCACCGTGGTCGGCTGGAGCCGACGGGCGCAGGTCGGGCTGGTCGCCGGGGCCGTCGCAGCCCTCGCCGTGCTCACGACCGTCGGGCCCTACCCGCCGTCGATGGTGGCGGTGCGGGGCGGCGGGATCAGCAACATGTTCCCGACCACCGCACCGATCGCCGTCCTGGCCGTCCTGCAGCTGGGCCTGATCGCCCTGGTCCGCCCGGTGGCGGAGCGCTGGCTGGACCGGCGGGGCCCGTGGCGGGCGGTCATCGCCGTCAACGGCGTGGCCATGACCGTCTTCGCCTGGCACATGACCGCCCTGGTCGCGGTGATCGGCGCGGCCCACGGCGTCGGCCTCGTCCTCCCGGCCACCACCAGCCCGACGTGGTGGCTGCTGCGACCGGCGTGGCTCGTGCTCCCCGGGATCGTGCTGGCCGGGCTGGCATGGGTGTTCGCCCGGTTCGAGCGGGTCAGACTGGACCCATGATCAAGAAGCTGGTCGGTGCCGTGGCCGTCGTCGTCCTCGTCCTGGTGGGCGTCGGCGTCTGGTACTTCGTGATCCGCGACGACACCGTGGAGAAGCGCACGGTCGACTGCCCGCCCGAGGGGTGCGCCGAGAGCACGGCCGAGACCCTCGACGGCACGTGGTCCGTCACCGACGCCAGCGAGACGTCGCTCGTCATCACCGAGACGATCGGCGGCGTCGCCGACCACGAGGTCGAGGGGAACACCGCCGTCACCGGCGACGTCACCATCGCCGGCGACGAGGTCACCGAGGCCGGCTTCACCGTCGACCTCACCACCCTCGAGTTCACCGACGCACCCCCCGGCTTCGACGTGGCCAACCGGGCCCGGGCCATGGAGAACACCGGCCTGGAGACCGGGGAGTTCCCCGAGGCCACCTTCGTCCTCAGCGAGCCCATCGCCCTCCCCGACGGCGTCGACAGCGGGGACCCGGTCACCGCCTCGGCCACCGGGGACCTCACCCTCCACGGCGTGACGAGGTCGATCACCTTCGACGTCGAGATCGTGGCGAACGGGGACACGTTCCAGCTGACCCCGACCGAGTTCATCCCGATCGTGCTGGCCGACTACGACATGACCGTCCAGGCCCCCGGCTTCGTCGCCGACATCGGCGACGAGGGCAGCTTCGACTTCACCATCGTCCTCGAGCAGGCCTAGCCCGACGGCCTGCGACCTGGCTTCAGGCCAGCGGCGTCGGGTCGCCCTCGGCGGCGCGCCGGGCGATCCAGGCCGCCTCCTGCTCGCCCAGCTCGGTCTGGGGCGGGGCGTCGACGAAGGGCCACAGCTCCTCGGCGATGGCCCGCCAGTCGCCGGTGGCGCACAGCTCGCCGAGGATGGCGTAGAGGCCCAGGTTGATGCGCTGGATGATCACGAAGGACGGGGGCAGGTTGGCCGCGCGCTGCAGCTCGGCGTAGGGGCCGCTCTGGTCGAAGATGCGGCGCACGGTCTCGCTGGCGTACTCGGGCGTGAAGGTGAACGTGCCCCGCTGGTCGACCATCTCGTAGAAGTGGCCGAAGTAGTCGATGACCTCGGCGTCGGTGGCCGGGTGGCCGGGCGCCAGGAGGCCGACCCGCTCGACGATGGCCCGGAACCGGGCCGGGTCCCGGTCGGTGCTCATGGCCTCGACCATGTCGGAGAAGACGTCGAGCTCGTCGCCGTCGAACCGCTTGGTCAGGCCGAAGTCGAGGAACGTGACCGTCCCGTCGGTGCCGAAGAGGTAGTTGCCGGGGTGGGGGTCGCCGTTGAAGGCCCGCAGGCGGTAGAGGCTGCGGAAGACGAAGCGGTAGAGGACCTCGCCGGCCCGGTCCCGGGTGGCCTGGTCGGCGGTGACGACGGCCTCGAAGGGATCGCCGGCCGCCAGCTCGCTGGTGAGGACCCGTGAGGTCGACAGGTCGGGCACCACGTCGGGCACGTGGATGAAGGGGTGGCCGCGGTAGGCGGCGGCGAAGGCGGCCTGGTTGCGGGCCTCCAGCGCGTAGTCGAGCTCCTCGGTCAGCCGGGCCTTGAGCTCCTCGACGATCGGGCCCGGCTCGAGCCCCGGGAAGGCGGCGCCCAGCCCGCTGAAGAGGAAGCCGGCGCTGGCCAGGTCGGAGCGGATGGCGCTGGCCACCCCCGGGTACTGGACCTTGACGGCCACGGCCCGGTCGTCGTGGGTCAGGGCCCGGTGGACCTGCCCGATCGAGGCCGACGCGATCGGCACCGGGTCCCACTCGGCGAAGAGGGTCTCGGGATCGGCGCCCAGCTCCTCCCGGATCACCCGGGCGGCCAGCTCGGGGGCCATCGGCGGGGCGTCGGAGCGCAGCTGCGCCAGCGCCTCGCGCACCGGCTCGGGCAGCCCCTGGTCGAGGTACGACGCCATCTGGCCGACCTTCATCAGGGCGCCCTTCATGTCGCCCAGGGCGGCGGCCACGTCCTCGGCCGTCTGCATCTGGAACCGGGTGTCGAGCTCCTCCCGGCGGGCGGCGTCGGCGAAGGTCCGCCGGGCCCGGTGGGCGGCGTAGCGCCCGGCCGAGCGGGCCCCGACCGCGCCCAGCTTGGCGCTGCGGGCCAGCGACGTGCGCCCGGCGACCGGACCGGCGACCGCAGCGCCGTCCGCACCCTGCCGGCGCCGCCACACCACCGCGGCGCCCACCGCAGCCGCTCCGAGCAGGGCGAGGGTCGTCCGATCGGGTCGTCTCACACCGTCGAGCAGAGCACACAGGGGGAGGCCTCCCCCCATTCCGAGGGGACGTCGGCGGGGTCGAGGGGTACCGTCGGGGCCCGACATCGTCGTCCCCGGGAGGATCCGATGGCCCGCCGCTCCCACCTCGCCGCTCGTGCGGTGCTCGCCGCCTCGGTGCTGGGCCTGGCCCTGACGGCGGCGCCGCTGGCCGCCGGGGCCGAGGAGGCCCCCGCCTCCACCCCGACCCTCGCCCAGGTGCTCGACGGCCAGGTCGACGGGCTGACCGCCGAGGCGACGACCGAGTCGTCCTCCTCGGGCGGCATCGGCGTGGTCCTGGAGGTCACCAACCACGGCGACGAGCCGGTGGCGGTGGCCATCCCCTTCGGCACCCTCGTCGTCACCGACGCCGAGTCCGACCAGACCCTGACGGTCACCCCGCCGCCCACCGACGAGGTGGTCGAGGTGGCCGCCGCCGGCGGCACCCCGACGATCGAGGTGGCCCCCGGCTCCTCGGCCCAGCACCTCCCCGCCTACTGCACCGAGCTGGGCGACGGCTTCACCGACGGGGCCCCGGTCACGCCGATCGGCGACGCCCACGCCGTCCTGGCCGACACCCTGCGCACGGCCACGGCCGTCGAGGCCGACGGCACCGCCACCCAGGACGCCGTCTGGTGGCTGACCGACGAGCCTCTCCTCCCCGTCTCGGAGCAGGTGGCCGGCCTGCTCGAGGTCGACACCGCCGCCTTCGCCGCCGACCCCTTCGTGGTCACCCCCGACACCGGCTACGTCCCGCTGTGGGCCCGGACCAGCGATGCCGGCGACCTGGGATCGGCGCCCGCCTACGACGACGAGGAGGCCGCCGGCATCCTCGACGAGAGCTTCGAGGGGCCGATGGCCACCACCGGCTCCGACGGCGGCTCGGTCAGCACGGGCCCGGCCATCTGGCTGCTGCTCGTCGGCCTGGTCGTGGTGGCCGGGGTCGTGATCGCCGCCCGCTCCGGTCGCTCGGCGCCGGCCCCGGTCGTCGCCCGCACCGCCCCGGGCTGGTACCCGGACCCGTGGGGCGGCGCCGGCCACCGCTACTGGGACGGCACCACCTGGACCAGCCGGGTCCTCCCGCCCCGCTAGGAGCGGACGAGCCGGGCGATGGCCTTGGTGGCCTCGGCCACGATGCGATCGGCCTCGGCCTGGTCGCCCGAGCGGGCGGCGTCGGCCACGCAGTGGCGGATGTGCTGGTCGAGCAGGCCGAGGGCGACGCTCTCCAGGGCCGAGCTGACCGCGCTGATCTGGGTCAGGACGTCGATGCAGTACGTGTCGTCGTCGACCATCCGCTGGAGGCCGCGCACCTGGCCCTCGATGCGCTTGAGCCGCCGGGCGTAGTCGTCCTTGTCCATCGAGTAGCCGGGCACCGTGACCTCCTGTGGGACCGGCGACCAGGGTACCCCCTGGGGGTACCGAGGAGACCCCCGGAGGACGATGGCCCCCCGGTGGGCTACGTTAACCCCACGGTACCCCCAAGTCCGGGGGCCC
>JBQGCF010000318.1:0-4137 GCA_052038315.1 Iamia sp. | reverse complement strand
CCGACGCCGACGCCGGGGGTGGGTCGTCCGCCGCCCGCTGGGGGGACCTGGACGAGGCCGCCGCGGCCCTGCGCCGGCCCCGGCGGCCGGTCGCCGAGGCCGTCGCCGCCACCGCCGACGCCGACGCCGCCCGGGCCGCCGCGGCCCCGCCGTCGGCCCAGCTGGGCCACCTGCTGACCGAGCGCGAGCGGCTGGCGGGGGAGCGGGTCGCCTCGGCCCGTGCCGCCCGCGACGCCGCCGGCGCCGCCCACCCCGAGGCCGAGACCGAGCGGGCCCGGCTCGCCGGCGCCGGCCGGGCCGAGCTGGAGGCGCTGCGGGCCGAGCTGGCCGACGTCGAGCGGGCCTGCGTCGAGCTGGCGCCCGCCGCCCCGACCGCGGCCCAGGACCGCCAGGCCCTGCTCGACCGCCGGGCCTTCCTGGCCAACGAGATCGCGACCCTGAGCGGCCAGCGCACCGACCAGGTCGCCCACGCCCTCGCCGCCGCCGAGGCCCACCGGGGCATCGCCGTGGTCGAGGCGGCGCGGGTCGCCGTCGAGTGGGAGCGGGTCCGGGACCTGGTGGCCGAGGCCGCCGCCACCCCCGCCCCGCCGCCTCCGCCCCCCGTCGCGGCGCCGGCCGCCGAGCTCTCCGAGCTGGCCCAGGCCCGGCTCTCCCGGGCCCAGGACGAGGTCACCGCGGCCCGCCGGGCCGTGGCCGAGGCCAGCGGTGCCTCGCCGCTCGACCCCACCGAGGTCGAGGCGCTGGAGGCCGCCCACGCCGAGGTCCTCTCGGCCTGGGAGGGCAGCGAGCGCCGCATCGGCGTGGGCAAGGCCCGCCGCCGGCTCGAGGACGCCCAGCTGGCCGAGCGCGAGATCCTCGCCCGCATGGGCTTCGCCAGCTACACGGAGTTCATGGTGTCGGGGCGGGCCTCGGGCTCGACCTCGCAGCTGAACGCCGAGGAGGCCCGCCGCAACCTGCGCGACGCCGAGGCCCGGCTGAGCCAGGTCGAGGCCCAGGTCCAGGAGGAGCTGGCGGCGACGAGCGTCGTCGCCGCCCCGGCCCCCGACCCGACGGCCGGCTGGGACGCCGACGCCGCCCAGGGCCGGCTCACCGCCACCCTCGCCGCCCTGCGGGCCCGCGCCGTCGACCTGCTGGGCGAGGACCCCGGTGACGACGTGGCCGGCGCCCTGCGCGACCGCATCTCGACCGACCCGCTGCCCGACCTACGGCTGGCCCTCGACGAGGTCGGCGTCCCGCTGGGCGAGGTCCTCAGCCGGGAGGCCGTCCTGGGCCGGGCCCGCGACTGGATCACCCGGGTCGAGACCGAGGAGGCCCGCCGTGGCGGGCTGGAGCGGGCCCTGGCCGAGATCGACGCCCAGCTGCAGGCCCTGGACGCGGCCGACGACGACCGCCGGGCCTGGGCCGAGCTGGTCGCCCAGCGCGACGCCCTGCGCCAGCAGGTCGCCGCCTCCGCCGTGGCCAGCGACGCGGTCGAGGCCGCCGACGAGCGCCTGGCCCACGACCGGGCCGAGCTCGACCGGGCCTAGGTCGCCCTGGCCGAGGCCGAGGCCGACGCCCGCCGGGCCACCGCCCCGGCGCTGTGGACGCCGGCGGAGCCCGCCCCCGCGCCGGCGGCCCCGACCTTCGACCTGGCCGCCCTGGAGGGCGAGGCGCGCGACGCCCAGACCGCGCTCGACGTCGCCCTGTCGCACCTCCTCACGCCCCGCGCCGCGGCCGGCGGCGAGGACGCCGACGCGGCCGTCGCCCGGGCCGAGGCCCGGGTCGCCCTGGCCCGGCTCGACCGGGACTCGCTGCTCGCCATCCGGGCCACCGGCACCGACCGCGAGCCGGCCGACCCCGGTGTCGACGACCTCGTCTGGCGGCTCCTCGCCGTGCTGGCCAGCCACCAGGCCGCCGCCGTCGACGGCGGTCCCGGCCCGGCGCCGCTCGTGCTCGACGAGCCCTTCGGCGACCTGGGCGCCGACGACGCCCGGGCCCTGTGCGAGGCCCTCGTCGGCCCCGCCCGCGCCGTGCAGGTGCTGGTGGTGACCGACCGCGACGACGTGGTGGCGTGGGCCCGCGAGGCCGGTCCCGACGCCGTCGGGCTGGCCGCCCCGAGCCTCGCCGGGAGCGCCCGCTGAGCCTCTGTCAGCACACCTCGCGTTCACCTGCCTACGATCGGGGTCCCGACGACATGGAGGTTCCGTGACCGCGATCACCGAGGACACCCTGCGCACCCTGACGGGCTTCGAGGGAGGAGGTGAACCGGTCACGACGTGCTACCTCGACGTCGACGGACGCCGATTGCTGACCCAGCGCGACATCGAACAGGAGCTGGACGGGCTGCTCCGCCAAGCGCGCGGCCGGGCCAACGGCACCCGCTCGGTCCACGCCGACCTCGACCGCATCGAGGGCTTCGTCAAGGGCGGCTTCGACCGGTCCCGCGTCCGGGGCCTGGCCCTGTTCTCGTGCACGGCCCGCGACCTGTTCGAGGTCGTGCCGCTGCCGGTCCGGGTCCGCAGCCGGGTCGTGGTCAACGACCAGCCGGCGGTGGGCCAGCTGGAGGCGATCGCCGAGGAGAGCCGGCGCTACGGCGTCCTGCTCGTCGACCGCCAGCGGGCCCGCATGTTCGTCTTCGAGCTCGACGAGCTGGTCGAGCACACCGAGCAGGACGCGGCCGAGACCGGTCGTGACTACGACACCAGGGGCGAGCGGGAGCGGGGCGAGATCGCCCCCCACGTCGACGCCCTTGCCTCGGCCCACGTGCGCAGCGCGGCGGCCCTGGCCTTCTCGGTCTTCCAGGACCAGGGCTTCGAGCACCTGGTCATCGGCGCCTCCGAGGACCTGTGCAAGGAGGTCGAGGGGACGCTCCACGCCTACCTGCGCGAGCGCCTCGTCGGGCGCATCAACGTCAGCCCGCAGGCCTCGGTCGACGCCATCCAGAAGGCGGTGGTGGCGTGCGAGGAGGCCACTGAGCGGGCCCGCGAGACCGCCCTCGTCACCCGCCTGCTCGACACGGTCGGCGCCGGTGGTCGCGGGGTCACCGGGCTCGGTCCGGTGCTCAAGGCCCTCAACGAGCGCCGGGTCGAGCACCTGATCGTCTCGCACGAGTTCGAGGCCGAGGGCTGGCGCTGCGAGGCGACCGGCTTCCTGCACGACGTGCGGCCCAACCGCTCCGGCGAGGGCGAGCCCGGCCTGCGGCCCGTGCAGGACGTGGTCGAGGAGGCGATCGACGACGCCCTGGCCCAGGGCGCCAAGGTGGAGATCTGCGTGGGCAACGCCGACCTCGACGTCCACGGGCGCATCGGCGCCCTCCTCCGCTACTGAGCGCGCACCCCGTCCCGGGCGGGCCCCTGGTCGTGGGGCTCGACCTGGGCGGGACCAAGCTGCTCGGCGTCGCCGTCGACCCCGGTCACCAGGGGAGCGAGGCGGTCGTCGAGGACAAGGTGCCGACGCCGTCGGGCACGGCCGAGGTGCTCGACGCCATCTGCGCGCTGGCCACCGACCTGCGGTCCCGGGCCTTCGCGGCGACCGGCCAGGACGTCCGGGCCGTGGGCCTGGGCGCGCCCGGGCTCGTCGACCGGGCCGGCACGTTCCGCTACGGACCCAACCTCCCCGGCGTCGTCGGGGTGCCCCTGGCCGCCGAGCTGGGGGAGCGGCTGGGGCTGCCGGTCATCGTCGACAACGACGCCACCTGCGCGGCCTGGGGCGAGCACGAGCGGGGCGCGGCCCGGGGCCGCAACCACTCGCTCGTCGTCACCCTCGGGACGGGCATCGGCGGCGGCATGACGGTGAAGGGCGAGCCGCTGCGCGGGGCCTACGGCTTCGCCGGCGAGCCCGGCCACATGGTCGTCGACCCGAACGGCCCGCTCTGCCCCTGCGGGCGGAACGGGTGCTGGGAGCGCTACGCCTCCGGCACCGGGATGGGCTGGCTGGCCCGCGACGCCGTGGCCCGGGGCGAGGCGCCGCCCGACGCCGCCTTCGTCGCCCGGGCCGGGGGCGACGTCGAGGCGGTCCGGGGCGAGCACGTCGTGGCCGCGGCCCGGGCCGGTGACGCCGCCGCCCTGGCAGTTATCGACACCTTCGCCGACTGGCTCGGGCTGGGCGTGGCCAACCTGGTCAACGTGCTCGACTCGGAGATCGTGGTCGTCGGCGGCG
>JBQGCF010000317.1:0-5208 GCA_052038315.1 Iamia sp. | reverse complement strand
CGGCACGGGGGCCGACCTCGCCCCAACGGGTACACAAGGTTGCGTTGCGCATGGAGCGCGTTATGGCATCGAGAAGCGAATGCTCCTCGATGTCACACGATCAGGTGAGGAGATTGGGCAGGTCCTGGGCGACGTCGGCGAACTCGGCGCCGGCGACGATGGCCTCGTTGACCTTGCCCAGATCACCGTTGGCCTTCAGGCCAGCCGTGGCGTCGGCCAGCTCGGTCGGCGTGGGAACCCGGTCGAGGGCCCGGTCGTAGGCATCGCGGACCAGGCGGATCCGCACCTCGGGCGTCCCGGAGAACTGCTGGGCCACCTTCCAGCGCTGCACGCCCGCCTCGAGCTGACCCACCCAGTAGTCCAGGCCGGCCGGCTCGGGAGCCCGGTGCAGGATCGTCTCGTAGAGACGGGTGACGAAGCCCTCGTTCGTCGATCCGGCGAGCGTGAAGAACTCCGGCGACCCGGCCATGGCGGCCATCATCCGATCGATCCGATAGCCGTTCTTGAGCCGCTCCGACCAGAAGTCGAGGCCGCCGTCGTCACCGGGACGGTCGAGGAGGTCGCTGTACACGTCGCTGGCCTGGACCCGGTAGGCCTCGAGCGACCGGCTGATGGACCGGGCGAAGGTGGCCTGCGAGGTCCCGCCCTCGAGACGGCCGACCCAGTACTCGTACTCCCCCGCGAAGGGGCAGCGATCGAGGACCACCAGGTAGCCCCAACGGACGGTGCGGCCTGCGCCCTCGTCGGTGAAGGCACCGCAGTCGAACTCCTCGAGCACCGTCAGCGGCACGGCGGCCGACACCGAGTTGATCCCGGCCGAGGCGGCCGTGAACCGAGCGGTGAGCGAGTGCTCGCCGGCCTCCAGGGCGGTGGTCTGGTGGACCGCCACACCGGTGGAGGCCACCGGGACCACGGCCAGCGTGGTGCTGCCGTCACGGAACTCGACCGTCCCGGGCGTGCCCACAGGGGCCACGCTGGCCGTCAGCGTCACGGCATCGCCCTCACGGGTGGGCTCCGGCGCGCTGACCGTCAGCCCCGTACCGGCGATGGTGACGTCACGGAAGACGGCGGGCTCGTCCATCGGGACGCACGACAACGGCAGGGTGAAGGCCCCGCCGAAGAACCGTGCGCTCAGCTCGATGCCGTCGAGGGCCACCGGCACGACCGTGCCCGGGGCACCGGTGAAGGTCAGGTCGGCCTCCTCACCCACGAACCCGACCTCCATGTCCGGAGCCGGGTCGACCGGTCGGGTGGAGTCGTCCATCTGGAAGTTGTTGGCGAAGGTGACCTCGGAGGGCTGGGCCGTGCCCAGGGCGCCGAACTTCAGGTCGGCCACCGTGAAGCCGTCGAGCCCGCTCTCGGGGGTGACGACCGGGTTGGAGGGGCCGAAGAAGCTGCCCCACGACGTGGCGTCGCCACGGTCGGCGTAGATCTCGACGTCGAGCTGGTTGATCGAGACCGACTCACCGGGCCGGACCGCCGGGGGCAGGTTCCCCGACACGTCGACGTGGACGTTGAACTGGTCGGTGAAGAAGATGCTCGCCGTGGTGCACTCGAAGATCACGCCCCGGGACGGCAGCACCGTGATGGTGCTCGTCCGCTGGGCCGGCTTGTAGAAGGCGTCACCCGAGTACTTCACCGTCACCTGGCGGGTGCCGATCTGCGTGTCGGGCGGCAGGACGAACTTGGGCGACAGCGTGCCGACATCGTCCCGCACCGGCATGGTGGGCTGGTACCCGAACTCGGGCGGGGTGCGCTGGCCCCGCACCGGGACCGGCTTGCCGTCCAGGAGCACCGTGTAGGTGCCCGTCGGGTTCAGGCCACCGACGGCCGGCTGCAGGAGGGTCTGGGCCTGGACGACCATGCCCTGGCGCAGCGTGTGCGGCAGCGTGTTGAGGTTCATGACCGGGTCACGACGGGGCACGGTGGTGAACAGCGTGTCGACCGTGGCTCGGGCCAGGGCGTCGGGGGCCGGGGCGCGGACGGCGGCCGGGGGCGAGCCCTCGGGGTCGACCGGCACCAGCTCGAAGGTGACGTCCACCGGGGTGGACGTCTGGCCGTTCGCCACGCTCATGCGGTAGCGCTCGGTGAGCGTCGAACCGGCCGGCAGGGCGACGCCGCCGGACGGCTGGGCCTCGCCGTAGACCTGGAAGGCGAAGGACGTCAGCGGGACGGGCTCCCACGAGTCACCGTCCCAGCGCTCGAGGGTGACGGCGGTCAGCGAGTCGCCACCGGTGAGGGTGACGTCGAGACGACCGTTCTCCACGTCCCGGCCGGCGCCGCTGTTGCTCAGCTCGACCTCGAACTCCACCGGCGGGGCGCCGATGGTGAAGGCGCTCGGCGCGTCGATGGACACGGTGGGCCGGGCGAAGACGGAGTGGGACACGGCGGCCGACTCCGACGAGGAGTACGGCGCCACCCGGCGGTACCGGGCGGTCAGGTCGTGGGTGCCGGTCGGGAGGGCCGACGAGACCAGCTGGGCCTTGCCGGTGCCGTCGAGCTCGGCCACACCGATCTGGGTGCCGTTGGCCAGGAACTCGACCGTGCCGGTCGGGACGGCACCGTTCGCCTCGATGCACTCGGGGCTGTCGTCCGGGTCGCCGACCACGGTGGCGTCGAGGGTGACGGCGTCGCCGAGGAAGGTCTCGGCCGGGCTCACCTCAAGCGTCGTGGCGGTGGGGCAGCCGGCCGGCTCCGGCAGGACCAGGTCCCCCTCCATCGTCATGGTGAGCGAGTGGCCGCTCCCGGCCAGCAGCTCGTTGACGTTGCCGGCGACCAGCGAGATGCAGTCGGGCTCGCTGGCGACCACCGCCGGAACGGTGAAGTCGGCGTCGCGCAGGGTGACCTGCCTCGTCTCCGGGTTCCACGGCGTGACCGAGTCGAGGGCGATGTTCACCGGCGTGGCCTGGCACTCCTGCACCAGCACCGGCGGGTTGTTGACCTCGATGTGGAGGTCGACCGTGATGCTGGTCCGGAACGACACGTTGCCGTCGGAGTCGATGCTGCCCGTGCCCGAGCCGGGCGTCACCTGGCTGAAGGTGGCGTCGACGAACACCGGCTGGCCGAGGGCCTCGGTCTCGAACGAGATGGTCGGGCTGGTGAAGGTGCCTCCGCTGACCGCCCCGTCACCGTCGAGACCCGTGTCGTGCTGGCCGGTGATGACGGTCGGCTGCTCGAGGACGAGCGCCTCCTCGGCGTCACGGATCAGCAGCTCACCCTCGACGAGGTCGAGCGTGAAGGGTTGGTTGGCAGCCGCCGCGGGCGATGCACCGGTGAGGGCTGAGACCAGCCCCACCAACATCGCCACGATGGCGACGACGGCCACTGGCCGTCGGCTTCGGTTCCCCACTTGTGGTCCTCCCACATGTCAGGCGTCACAACGAACGCGGTGGCGTACCGTGACACGGGGAACCTTGCCGTTCGTGCGCGATGCGTGCGCACGTCGACAAGTTGCGCCGACCGACAGTACCGGCAGTAACTGTCAGTCGGGGTCGGGGGCGATGGGGCCGGTCTCGGCCAACCGCGCCACGTGATCGCTCCCCCACGCCATGTCTGCGGGACCCATCCCCCACCCCTGGAGGAGATCGTTCCACGTGGTGCGGGTCAGCCGGCGGTGGTCGAAGGCCGACTCGTCGAGGTGGCCCAGGTGGCTGATCAGCAGCACCCCGAGGAGGGCGGCCGCGCCCATGATCACCCGGTCGGCGACGGGACCGTCGGTGATCACCTCGGTGTCGATCGCCGCCTGGACGACCTCCTGGCCCAGGCCGAGCAGCGTCAGGGTCGAGCCGAGCACCCGGTCGAGCTCCGGCACGGGGACGATCTCGCCCCGCTCGGACAGCACCGAGAAGAGCATGTGCGACTCCTCGGGGAAGGCGTCCCACGAGGCGATGAAGAACTCGCCGAACAGGGCCAGGTCGGCCGCCGCCCGGTCCCGATCGGTGGCTCCCCGCTCGGCGGCCAGCTCGTGGCACCGGGCCTGGACGGCGACGAACGAGCGGATGATCCGCCGCACCGACACGTCCTGGAGGTCGGCGATCAGCACGCCCTTGGAGGAGAAGTGGGTGTAGACGGTGCCGACCGAGCAGCCGACGCGATCGGCCACGGCCTGCATGGTGAGCCCGTGGATCCCCTCGCGGGCGACGATGCCCATCGCCGCGCCCAGCAGGGCCGACCGGCGCGCCAAGCGACGCATCTCGCGTCGGTCTCCCCCGACGGCCGGAAGCGTCTCCACCGCCGTCACGCCAGCAACCCTACGCCATCGGCGCAACCCGCACCCCGCCCGGGCCCGCCTCGGACCGGGTTCAGAGCCGCTCCACCAGTGCCCCGGGATCGCCGGGCGAGGCCGGCGTCGCCGTCAACCCCATCGGCGTCCCGACCCCGACGACCTGGCTGTGGGGCACGGGGCAGGCGGCGTCCATGGCCGTGATCTCCCCCGCGGTCGTCACCATCCAGGTGCCCAGCACACCGGCGAGGGTGAGCGAGGCCGTACCCCCGCAGAGGGTGGCGCCGAGGGCGCAGGTGACGGGGTCGACCTCCCGGAGGGAGAAGGCGAACGACGGGATGACGAGCCCGCCGAAGCGGTCGGTGACCCGGTCGTGGTCGCCCGCCGCCGCCCCCGGCCCCGATGCCCCCGTGCCCATCACGACGAACGGTGGGACGCCGGGCACGACGATCTCGTCGGTGACGATCATGAGGTCGCCGGCCATGGTGTCGATCGGGGCCGGGTCGTCGAGGGCGACCGTGCCGGTCATGGCGACGATCCCCGGGCAGGACGGGACCCCGGCCGCCGGCATGTCGATGGCCAGGCCGCCGACCCAGAGCCGGCCCTGGACGAGGGCGACGTCGTAGGCCTCGGTCCGCGACGAGGACGGCGGCGCGGCGGCGAGGAAGAGGACCGCGGCCAGCGCCATCACCAGGGCGAGCCGGCCGATGGCGGCCGCGAGGGGTCGGGACGACGCCATGGCGGCCGAGGATGGCGGGACCGGTGTCGCGGTCGGGTCGCGATCGGGGCCGGGCGCGGCGAGGGCCGCCCCGGGGGGGCGGCCCTCGCCCGACTCCTGGGAGGGGTGGCTAGCTGGCGGCGCCCTCGTCGGGCACGGCGGCCAGGCCCTCGCCGTCGCCGGCGACGGTGGCCTCACCCCGGAGCGAGCCCGAGATGCTGGCCAGGTAGCTGCTGGCGTCGAAGTCCTCGTCGCCGAAGCCCTCGCC
>JBQGCF010000316.1:0-9843 GCA_052038315.1 Iamia sp. | reverse complement strand
AGGGCGTGGGCGTCGTCGACATCGCTCACCGGCCTCGGCGTGAGCGACGAGGTCCCCGACAGGTGGCCGAGGGCGTAGCTCTGGCTGCTCCCCCAGCACCACACCGTGCCGTCGAGCCGGAGGGCGCAGGTGGCGGACGAGCCGGGGCCGACGGCGACCACGTCGTTCGGCAGTCCCTGGACCGGCACCGGCACCGAGGAGGGCGCGACGGTCCCGTCGCCCAGCTGGCCGTGCTCGTTGTCGCCCCAGCAGGCGGCACCGTCCTCCGTCGTCGCGCAGGTGTGGGAGAAGCCGGTGCGGACGTCGGTGACGCCCGCGTCCAGGCCGACGACCGGGACCGGCACGGCGGCATCGGTGAGGGTGCCGGCGCCCAGCTGGCCCGCGTTGTTGAGCCCCCAGCACCACACCGCGCCGGCGGTGGTCAGCGCGCACGTGTGCGACGACGAGCTCGAGACGGCGGCGACGTCGGTGATGCCCACCACGGCGACCGGGGTCCCCGAGCTCCCGGCCGAGCCGTTGCCGAGGCGGCCGTACATGTCGTCGCCCCAGCACCGGACCTCGCCGTCGGCGATCACCGCACAGGTGTGGCCGCTACCGGCGGCGAGCGATCGGACACCGGACAGGCCGGTGACCGGCACCGCCACCCGCGAGCGGTCGGAGACCGCCGTCGACCCGAGCTGGCCCTGCTGGTCGCTGCCCCAACAGCGGACCTCACCCGCCGTCGTGAGGGCGCAGGAGTGCGACCCGCCGACGGCGACGGCGGCGACCTCGACGTCATCGAGCCCGAGGACGTCGGCCGGGGGCGCCGCTCCGGGCCACGGCGTCGGGGGCGGGGTGTCGTTGCCGATCTCCCCCTGATCGTTGGAGCCCCAGCACCGCACCCCACCGGCCTCCGTCACCGCACAGCCGTGTCCGAGACCGACCGCGATCGACCTCGCCGTCGCCGCCGACGCTCCCACCCCGGCCACCCCCGCCCCCTCGCCCTCCGCCCCCGCGCTCGCGCCGTCGGTCTCCGTGCGGCCGGCCGCGGCCGTCGCTGGCGTGGCACCGCCGTCCGCCACCGCTGCGCCCGCCGGTGCGGCCACCGTCCCGCCACCGGCCGCGGCCAGGGCCACGACCAGGGCGACGACGACCCGCCGCCAGGGGTGCGCGGCACGCGCCGATCCGTCCACCGTCCGCTGTGCCATCGGTTCCCTCGCAGTCCGACGCCGCCGACGACCGCCGCCACGGCCCAGCGGGTGCACCACGGAGAGTGTCCTGGCCGCCACAGCCATCTTCGGAGGCGCGGCGCGGCCGCCCTCTACGATCCAGGGCTGGGTCGCTAGCTCAACTGGCAGAGCATCGGGCTTTTAACCCGCTGGTTCAGGGTTCGAGTCCCTGGCGACCCACGTGGATGTCATCGTCGTCGGCGGGGGGATCGTCGGCCTGGCCACGGCGCACCAGCTGCTCCGGGCCGCGCCCGGCACCGCCGTCACCGTCCTGGAGAAGGAGGACGACGTCGGGCAGCACCAGAGCTCGCACAGCTCGGGGGTGCTCCACGCCGGGATCTACTACGCGCCGGGCTCGCTCAAGGCCCGTCTGTGCCACGAGGGCCGGGAGGAGATCGAGCGCTTCGCCGACGACCACGGCGTGGCCCGGCGGCGCTCCGGCAAGCTGGTCGTCGCCCTCGGCCCGGACGAGGACGCGGCCCTCGACGCCCTCGCCACCCGGGCCCGGGCCAACGGCGTGCCCGGGCTGCGGGAGGTCGGGCCGGCCGAGATGGCCGAGATCGAGCCCCACGCCGCCGGCCACCGGGGCCTGCACTCCCCCGCCACCGGCGTGATCGACTTCCTCGGCGTGTGCCGGGCCCTGGTCGAGGAGATCACCGCCGCCGGCGGGACGGTCCGCACCGGCCACCGGGTGACCGGTCTCGACGAGGACCGGACCGGTGTCACCGTCACCGCCGACCGCCACGGCGACGGCGTCGAGCTGCGGGCGGATCGGGTGGTGACGTGCGGTGGCCTCCAGGCCGACCGGCTGGCCGCCCTCACCCTGCCGCCGGGCAGCCGGGTCGTGCCGTTCCGCGGCTCGTACCTGACCCTCCGGCCCGGGGCCGCCCACCTGGTGCGGGGCAACCTGTACCCCGTCCCCGACCCCCGCTTCCCCTTCCTCGGCGTCCACTTCACCCGGCGCATCGACGACGAGGTGTGGGCCGGACCCAACGCCCTGCTCGCCCTCGGCCGGGAGGCCTACGACCGGCGCCCCGTCCCCGCCGACCTGCGGGCCGTCGCCACCTTCGGCGGGTTCTGGCGCCTGGCCGCCCGCCACGCCGGCACCGGGGCGCGGGAGCTGTTCGAGGAGCGGGTCCGGAGCCGCTACGTCCGCCGCCTCCAGGCCTACCTGCCCGAGCTGCGGGCGGAGGACGTGGTGCCCGGCCCGTCGGGCATCCGGGCCCAGCTGGTCGACCGGCGGGGCGCCCTGGTCGACGACTTCGTGACCTGCCGCTCGGCCCGCACCGTGCACCTGCTCAACGCCCCCTCCCCCGCCGCCACCGCCTCGCTGGCCATCGGGCGGCAGCTGGCCACCGAGGTCCTCGGCTAGCCGTCGCCGCTCCGGTCGGGGAAGGAGTGGTGCTCGTGGGCGACGCACCAGCGATCGCCCTGCCGCACCAGGCCGAAGGTGAGCCGCAGCCGCTGGTCCGGTGCGGCGGCGACCTCCGCCGCCGGCCCGCAGCGGAGCAGGGCGTGGGCGAAGGCGACGTCCTCCCCGGCCGTGACGTCCAGCTCCACCAGCTCGAAGACGGCCCCGCTCGCCTGCCACTCGAGGAAGGGCGGCCAGGCCTCCCGGTAGGCCGCCATCCCCCTGATGCCGTCCTCGGGAGGGGGCACGTCGAACATCACGACGTCGTCCGTGCGGTCGGCCAGGACGGTGGCCAGGTCGCCCTCGTGCACGGCAACGACCCAACGCTCGATGAGGGTGCGGATCTCGGTCTCGGCGCTCATGCGAGGATCGACCGGCCCAGGACCGGCCGGTCATCGGTGTCAAAAGAAGTTCTTGCCAGTTAACAACTCACGCGCGTATGTTCGACGCATGGCAGCTCTCACCGACCACCGACTCACCGCCATCGACCGCCACGCCCGCGAGCGGATGACGGCCATGGACCGCGTCACCATCGAGCTCGTCGCGGAGATCCGGCGCCTCCGCGAGCTGACGGGTGACGAGGGCCCGTTCGCCACGCCGACGGCGCCGCCGTTCCCGTGACGCGACGGTGCCGCCCGTCCACCTCCCCCGAGGTCGACGGGCGGCACCGGCCCGGAGGGTCAGGGGGTGAGCCCCTCCGGCGGGCACACGAGGACGATGGCGCTGCCGGCCAGGCGCAGGGGGTTGCGCCCGTTCGCCGGCCAGCGCGCCTCGAGTGCCGCGATCTGGCCCATGGTGGGCATGGCGTCGGTTCCGCAGGCGGCCAGGACGGCGGCCTCCACGGCGACGTCGGTGGCCTCGCCGGACCGCCCGAAGGCCAGGGCGTTGCGGCGCCGGCCGGCCCGGTCGTCGGCGGCGGCGATGCGGTTCCGCCAGTAGGCCAGCTCCCGGGTCCCGGCCGGCCGGTCGAGGTGCACGTCGAACAGGGCCAGGGCGATGCCCTCCGGGTCGTTCCCGTTGCTGCGGTACGCCTCGGGCGTGGCCAGGAAGGTGGCGAGCAGGTCCTCGGGGGTCATCCCGGCGGCCAGCCGGCCGGACCAGTAGGTCACGCCGTCGGCGTCGCCCGGCCGGCCCAGGCCCCGCTGGTAGGTCTGGCCCACCAGCCGGCGCCGGCCCTCCGCGGAGATGGCCATCCGGCGGGTGACGTCCTCGGGGCCGATCCCGGCGTCGAGCAGGCCGACGAAGTAGGCGACGCCGTTCGGGTCGGCCGGGCGGCCCAGCACCACCGGGAAGGCCCGGCGGACGAAGGCCTCCCGGGCCGTGTACACGGTGACCGGCTCGGTGTCGGTCGAGGGCAGCAGGTCGTCGTCGCCGCCGAAGGTCGCGGTCAGCACCCGGTCGCCGGCGGCGACGTCGGGCAGCGTCCCGGTGGCCTCGCCGTCGGCGTCGAGGGCCAGCGGGGCGCCGACGTCGGTGCCGTCGAGGGCCAGCTGCACCGTGCCGCCGGACGGCACCGGGTCGACGTCGACGTCGACCGCGACGTCGTCGCCGGCGGCCACGATCCCGGGCCGGACGTCGATCACCACGGTCGAGGAGTCCCGCTTGGCCACGGTGAAGTCCTCGGGCACGGCGAAGGACTCGTCGAAGCGGTCGTCGCCCGAGAACCGGGCCGTGACGGTGTGGTCACCGGCCAGCAGGGCGGTGGTCGGGAGGCTGGTGGCCTCGCCGCCGGCGTCGACGGCCACCGGGTCGCCGTAGGCGCTGCCGTCGACGGTGAACTGCACGGTCCCGCCGTCGGGGGCGGGGTCGACGGTAGCCGTGAAGGTCACCTCCTCACCCCGCTTCGGGGCCGCCGGCGCGACCTCGACCGTGGTGGTCGTGGGCTGGCGGGCGACGGTGAAGGTGACCGGGCCCGAGGTCGAGATGGCCCGGCTGGCGTCGCCCGAGTAGGTGGCGACGACCACGTGGCTGCCCCGCTGCAGACCGGTGACGGCGGCGCTGGTGGCGGTCCCCCCGGTCACGGCGACCGGACTGCCGACGGGGGTGCCGTCGACGGCGAAGGTCACCGTGCCGGTGGCGTTCGACGGCGAGACGGTGGCGGTGAAGGTGACGTCGTCGCCCACCTCGGGAGCGGACGGGCTCGGCGTCACCGTGGTCGTCGTCTCGATCTTGCCGACGGAGACCCCGCCGTTCCCGGTCGAGCCGGCGTGGTCGGTGTCGCCCGAGTAGACGGCGCTGACGGTGTGGTCGCCGGCGGCCAGGGCGCTGGTCGAGGGGCTGGTGGCGGTGCCGCCGGAGACGGCGACGGGGCCGCCCAGGGCGCCGCCGTCCACCGAGAACTGCACGGTGCCGGTGGCGGTCGACGGCGTGATGGTGGCGGTGAAGCCGACCGCCTCGCCCACCTCCGGGGCGGCCGGGCTGGGCACGACGGTGGTGACGGTGGCGATGGCCTCGACCGTGAGGGTGGCCTCCGCGGTGGTCGTCTCGACCCCGCTGCCGCTGGCGAAGACGGCCCGGTACCGGTTCCCGTCGTCGTCGCCGCCGGCCGTGAAGGCCAGGGTGGTGGCGGTGGCCCCGGGGACGTCGGCCCACGAGCCGCCGTCGTCGGTCGAGACCTGCCAGCGGACCGAGGCGGCGCCGGTGGCGGCGGCCGAGAACACGGCCTGGTCGCCGGCGTCGACGGTCAGGTCGTCGGGGTCGTCGGTGACGATGGGGGCCGCCTCGGCCTCGACGGCCACATCGGTGAACACCGTGCTGCTGCCGGGGATCAGGCTCGACTCGACGGTGGCGGCGAGGGTGCCGGTGCCCGCGGCCCGCCCCTCGCCCACGACCTTCCACTCCACCACCGGGGCCGGCTGCGCCGTGCCGCTGCTGGTGACCACGAGGTGGTCGGTCGGGAGCTGGCCGGCCGGGCGCATCCCGCCCACGGTGCCGGTGCTGTTCTCGGCCGCGATCCGGAAGGGCCGGGCCGGCGGCGCGGTCATCGTGGCGAAGTCGTAGGTGAAGTAGATCGTCTCGGCCGGCACCGGGTCGGTGGCGCAGTCGGGGTCGTCGGCCTGGATCCACAGCTGGGCCTTGCGGTTGGTCGTGGTGCCGTACTCGAACATGTCCCACTGGGCGACGAACCAGTACGACCGCTCGCACGGCGGCTGGGCCGTGTTGGCCACGGTCGCCACGCGCAGGGTGCCGCCGCCGGCCGGGGTCAGGTCGGTCCAGAACGGGGCCAGCACGTTGTTGGGCCGCCCGGCGTTGGGGACGTCCTGCGGGGTGGCGCTGGCGTCCTTGGCCGTGTCGGCCCCGCCGACCACCGCGTAGCCGTTGGCCGAGATGCCGATGCTCGTGTAGGTCGCGCCGTTCCAGCGGTAGGGCTGGACGGTGTAGTTGAGGATCTGGTCGTCGGCGATCGTCTGCGGGTTGATGGGGATCGTCTCGAGGGCGTAGTAGCCGGCGAACGTCGGGCCCGGGTTCACCTGGATGGCGCCCGTGTTGCGGGGCGGCAGGGTCACGTCCTCGGCCCGGGCCGTGCCGCCGCTCACCGATGCGCCCTGGTCGGCCCCGACCACGGCCAGCTCGCCGTCACCGGTGGCCTGGAGGTCGACGGTGGTGGCCGTCTGGGTCTGGTTCTGCACGTGGTAGGTGCAGGTGGTCTGGCCGCCGAAGGCCACCGGGTCCGGCGCACAGCCCTGCGAGCCGATGGTGACGTCGCCGACGGCGCGCGTGGTCCGCCGGCCGTCGGGCGCCCCCGGGCCCTTGGTGCCCTCGATGACGGCGGTCGGGGCGCCCAGCGCCCGACCCTCCACGGCTCCTGCGGGGGCGACGCCGGCCTGGGCGCCGGCCGGGACGGTCGTGGCCACCGCGGCGAGGGCCACCACGGCCCCGGCGACGACGGCACGGATGCGGACGGACGACATCACGCTGACCCCCTGGTCCATCGGTGACGTCCCGAGCGACGTCGCCTTCCCCGCGGCGATCCCCATCGCCGACGCCGCCGACAGTACCCGTCACGGAGCGTGGTGGGAAGGACCATCCCCCGGATGGGGGAGCCAGACGTCCGTGGGACCAATGGCCCTACTGGCCCGGCGGCACCGCCCGTACCGTCCGGAGGGAGGGGGACGAGCGGTCCCCCCGCATCGGAAGGAGCGGTCATGAGCACGACCACGGAACGCACCGCCGCCCACCCCGGGCGCGACCTGATCACCTCCGTGCTCGTCCCCGTCGACCTGGAGGACGGCGAGGTCCGGGCCGGCCGCCGGGCGCTGGCCGCGGCCACCGAGCTGGCCGGCCGGGTCGGCGCCGGCGTCACCCTGGTGGCGGTCGACCCCCTGGCCGTGCCGCTGATCGACCCGCACGGGAGCCTGGCCGCGCTGTCGGCCGAGACGACCGACGGGGTCTCCTCGGCGCCCGCCGCACCCGTCTCGACCCGGGTCGACGTCACCACCACCTCGGTGGCGGCGCACCTGGCCAAGGCCCCGGCCGACGGCGAGGTCGTCTGCATGGCCACCCACGGCCGGACCCGGCTGGGGGCGCTGGTGCTGGGGAGCGTCGCCGACGCCGTCGTCCGCCGGGCGACCGAGCCGGTGCTGCTGATCGGTCCCCGCACCGAGCCGACCGACCTGGGCCGGCCCGTGGTCGCCGCCGTCGACGGCAGCGAGCGCGACGCCGGCGTGGTGGCGACGGCCGCCGGCTGGGCCCGGGCCCTCGGGGTCGACCTCGTGCTGACCACCGTCGTCACCGCTCCCAGCGAGCCGGTCACGTGGGTCACCGCCGACGAGGTGCTGGCCGCCGCCGTCGATCAGGCCGAGGCGCTCGGCGTGCGGGCCACCGCCGACCCGGTGGCGGCCGGCGACCCGCTGACCGGGCTGCTGGCCGCGATCGGCGGGGCCGGGTGCGTCGTGCTCGGCTCCCGGCGCCGGTCGGCCCTCCGCAGCCTGGTCAGCAGCACCGTCCACGACCTGGTCCGGCGCAGCCCCGTCCCCGTGCTGGTGGCGCCGTGAACGCCCGGGCGGCGGCGACCGGCTCGGTGGTGACCCGGGACCGCAACGGGCTCGAGGTCCTCGACCGGGACACGTGCCTGGCCCTGCTGGCCGGGTCCCACGTCGGCCGGGTGGGTGTGTCGATGGGCGCCCTGCCGACGGTGCTGCCGGTCAGCTTCCGGCTCGTCGACGAGAGGGTCGTGTTCCGCACCGGGCTCGGGTCGAAGCTCGACGCGGCGACCGCCGGGGCGGTCATCGCCTTCGAGGTCGACGACATCGACCCGGTCAGCCACGAGGGGTGGAGCGTCGTCGTCACCGGCATCGCCGAGGTGGTCGACCCGACGGGCTGGGAGCCGCCGCTGCCGCCCTCGGCCATCCCCCACTGGCCGGCCGGCGACGCCACCCGGGTGCTGGCCCTGCCGACCGGTCTGGTGAGCGGGCGCCGCCTCACCCACCGCCTGGTCGATCGCTCGGGCGGCTGAGCCGGGCCACCACGGCGGCGGCCGGCTCGGCCCGGACCCGGTCCACGCCGGTCCCGGCCCACAGGTTGACCAGGTCGGGGTCGCCGACGGCGCGGCCGTGGGCTCGCAGCGGCGTGGTCAGGTGGTGGACGTCCGGGTAGGCGATCGGGGCGTCGGCGCCGACGGCGGCCGTCCAGGCGTTGGCCAGGCCCCGGGCCCGACGCCCCGAGAAGGCCCGGGTCAGCACGGTCGGGCCACCCCGGGCCACCGCCTCCCGGTGCACCGCGCCGGTTCCGGCCTCGGGGCAGAGCAGGAAGGCGGTGCCGACCTGGGCGGCGACGGCACCGGCGGCGAGGGCGGCACCCAGGTCGTCGGCGTCGACGATCCCGCCGGCGGCGACCACCGGCCGGCCGACCCCGGCCAGGGCGGCGAGGAGGGCGAGGAGCGGGAGCGGCGGGCGGTCGTCGTCGACGGTCGATCCCTGGTGGCCACCGGCCTCGGCGCCCTGGGCCACCAGCACGTCGGCACCGAGGGCGACGGCGGCGTCGGCCTCGGCCCGATCGGTCACCGTCGCCCACACCTCGACCCCGGCGTCGTGGAGGGCGGCCGCCACCGGGGCGGGCGGGGGCCCGAAGGTGAACGAGACGACGTCGACCTGGGCCCCGGCCACGAGCCGGTCGACCTTGGCGGCGAAGCCGTCGTCGTCGTGGCGGGCCGGGCCGAGGGCGACGCCGTGCCGCCGGGCCAGGGGCTCGAGCCGCCGGGCGTAGGCGTCGACCGCGGCGGCCGTGGCCGGATCGGTCGGGAGTGGCGGGGCGAAGACGTTGACCCCGAGCGGGCCGTCGGTCAGGGCCCGAGCCGCATCGACGTCGGCGGCCAGCCGCTCGGGTGACAGGTACCCGGCGGCCAGGAACCCGAGGCCACCGGCGTCGGTCACCGCGGCGGGGAGGGCGGGCGTGGCCGGCCCGCCCGCCCTCCGCGCCAGGACCCCCCGCACCGCCAGACGATAGCGGACCCGCACCCCACCGAACCTACGACCCGCTCGGCCCTTCGCCCCGCCGGTAGCGTCGGGGGGTGGGTGCGTCCGCCGCCGACCGGGCCGAGCTGAGGCGGCACCTCGAGGCCGACCGGGCGGCCACCGCGGCCCGGCTGGCCGAGCTGGAGCGGACCCACGCCGAGCTGGTCGCGGCCGCCGACCTCGAGCCGCCCGACGACGAGCACGACCCCGACGGCACCACCGCCTACGAGCGGGCCCAGGTCGCCTCGCTGGCCGCCGAGGCCCGGGTCCGGCTGGCCGACCTCGACGCCGCGCTGGCCACCGACGACGCCGACCTCGCCACCTGCACCGCCTGCGGCGGCGACATCGGGCGGGAGCGGCTCCTCGCCGTCCCCGGCACCCGCCGCTGCATCACCTGCGCCACCGCCGGCCGCTCCTGACCCGCGCCCCCGCACCCCGCACCCCGGCAGCCCGGCCCGCACCCCGTTCTGATCAGTGAGCGTTGCGGGGGCGCAACGCTCCCGGATCCGAACGGAGGTCGGGGTCCGGCGAGGACGCGGCGCGGGCGGCGTCGCCATCAGGTACCTTGACCGCCCGGTCAAGAGAATCGGAGGCGCCCGTGGGCACCCAGGTCCCCATCGTCGACTACCTCGTGCTCGATCCCGAGCCCCACCTGCGGGCCCACGAGTGCACCAGCTGCGGGGCCCGGTTCTTCGACCGACGCAACGCCTGTGCGTCGTGCTTCGCCACCGACGGGTTCACCGACGTCGACCTGCCCACCGAGGGCACGGTG
>JBQGCF010000315.1:0-3314 GCA_052038315.1 Iamia sp. | reverse complement strand
ACCGGGCAGGGCCGCGGCGAGGGCGGGGCCGCCGGTGGCCCGGGCTGGCGGGACGGCCGGCGGGACGACCTCGGTGGGCCGATCGCCCGCATCGGGCTCGATCGGCGCGCGGCGGGAGACGCCCTCGTCCGTCTGCCCAGCTCCACCGGTGCCCCCGACCGCGCCGTCGCCGGCGTCGTCGTGGGGCGACCGCCCGATCGCGTCCACACCGGGACGGTACTCGGTGACGGGCTCTGCCCGCTGGCCCGGACGCGGTGCGGGCGGCACCGTGGGATCGTCCCGCAGGTCGACCAGGTCGGGGGCGCCCAGCCCCTCGACGGCGATGCCGAGCCGGTCGAGGAGGACCGCCACCGTCGCCGGCCGGGCCGCCGGGTCGAGGGCCAGGGCGTCGGCGACGGCATCGCTGGTGGCGCGCGAGACGGTGGGGTTGATCCGCCAGAGCGGCGGGAGCTCGTCGTGGGCGGCCCGCTCGGCGGCCACCGGCGGGACCCGGCCCGACAGCAGGCGGTGGAGCGTGGCGCCGAGCGAGTAGACGTCGGCCCGGGGCGAGAACCGGCCGTTGCCCTCGTGCTGCTCGGGCGAGGCGTAGCCGGGGGTGACGATGCGGGTCATCATCGTCGTGCGGTCGGAGGCGAAGGGCCGGGCCAGGCCGAAGTCGATCAGCACGACCCGGCCGTCGGGCGTGCGCACCAGGTTGGCCGGGCTCACGTCGCGGTGGAGGACCCCGGCGAGGTGGATGGCGGCCAGGGCGTCGGCAGCCTGGGCGGCCACGTCGAGCGCCTCGGCCTCGGTGAACGGGCCCCGCCGGCTGGCCAGCTCGGCGGCCAGCGTGCGCCCCTCGATCCGCTCCAGCACCAGGTAGGCGGTGTCGTTCTCCTCCAGCACGGCGAAGATGCGGACGATGTTGGGGTGCCCGAAGCGGGCGAGGGTGGTCGCCTCCCGCCGGAACCGCTCGCGGGCCCGGGCGAAGGCCTCGGCCTCGTAGCGGGGCACGTCGATGGCCGTCCCGGTGCGCCGGGCCCCCTCGGGGAACAGCTCCTTGACGGCGACCGGGCGCTCGAGCCGCAGGTCGGTGGCGCCGTAGGTGATGCCGAAGCCGCCCCGGCCGAGCACCCCGTCCAGGCGGTAGCGGCCGTCCCCGAGCGTGGAGCCGGCCGGCAGGGCGACGTCCTCGTGCTCCGTACCGTCGGCGCGCTCACGCAGCGTGCCGGGAGACAGGACCGAGGCCACCCTCAGAGGTTACTACTGTCGCCCTCGGAGGAGGAGGCGTCGAGGATCTCGTCGAGCTCCATCGGCGTCATGGCCAGGTCGAGGGCGGCCCAGATGGTGCGGGCGAAGGGGTAGAAGAGGACGGGCACGCCCACCGCGATCAGGCCCCCGCCGACGAGGAAGGGCACGATCGGCGCATCGGGGTTGCTGCCCAGCCAGAGGGCGATGCCCATGCACAGCACGAACAGCACGGCGAGGGTGACGCCGAAGTTCACCAGGTAGACGCCGGTGAAGTAGCCCTCCTCCCGGACGAACCGCAGGCCGCAGCGGGGGCAGCGGTCCTTCATCGACCAGAAGGTGCGGAACAGCTTCCCCCCCCCGCAGCGGGGGCAGCGGCGGATCAGCCCGCGCCGGAGCATCAGCGACCAGTCGGCCTCGGGGTGGGCGGCGTCGGCGGGCGAGACGTGGACCGGCATCGCCCCCCATTCCACCGCGTCGGCCCGAAATGCGACGAGTCGTGGTGCGGCCCCTACGTTCCGTCACTATCAGCGCGATTTCTCCCACTTTGTGTGAGATTTCTCTGGACACACACAGTGGTGGCATGCCAAGGTTCGCCACAGAACGTGGTCGGAGCCCAAGACCGGCCACGGAGGAGACCCACCGACATGAAGACGCTTCCCAAGATCGTCGCCACCGCCCTGGCCGGAGCCCTCGCCCTCGGGGCCAGCGCCCTCGGCGCCACCCCGGCCGGCGCCGCCCAGGCCCCGGTCACGCACCCCGTGGTGGTCAACGCCAACCCGGTCGACACCACGCCCCACGTGCTCGACGGCCAGACCGAGGCCGTGCTCGACCTCGGCAGCCGGGTGATCGTGGGCGGCTCGTTCAGCCAGGTGAAGCGGTGGAGCAAGCCCGAGGTCTTCGCCCGCTCGAACGTCTTCGCCTACACCAAGGCGACCGGGGTGATCGACACCACCTTCGCCCTCTCGCTCAACGGCAAGGTCACCACCCTGCTCCCCTCGCCCGATGGCAAGGTCTTCGTCGCCGGCCAGTTCAAGAACGTCGGCGGCGTCACCGGCACCTCGTACCTGATCAAGGTCGACCCGGTCACCGGTGCGGTGATCCGCACCTTCGCCCCCGGCGTCAACGGCATGGTCTACGACCTGCACCTGGCCAACGGGAAGCTCTACGTCGGCGGCACCTTCACCAAGATCCGCAACATGGTGCGCACCAACTTCGCCGTGGTCGACACCACCACCGGCAAGGCCGTCGGCGCCGACGTCCCCTTCACCGCCGCCGCCACCGGCACCACCCGGGTGATGCGCTTCGACGCCACGCCCGACGGCCGCAAGCTCGTCGTCATCGGCAACTTCACCCGGGTCGGCACCCAGGTCCGCCAGAACGCGGCGATCCTCGACCTCGACACCGCCGGCGGCGCCACCGTCAACGGCTGGACCACCGACCTCTACCGCTACGGCCTCTGCAGCTCGAGCTACGACACCTACGTCTACGACGTCGACGTCTCGCCCGACGGCTCCTGGTTCGTGATCGTCACCACCGGTGGCCCCCGGGGCACCTCGACCCTGTGCGACACCGCCGCCCGCTGGGAGACCTACACGAGCGGCCCGGCCACCACGACCTGGCGTAACTACACCGGCGGCGACAGCCTCACCTCGGTCGCCATCACCGGCCCCGCCGTCTACGTCGCCGGCCACCAGCGCTGGGCCAACAACCCGCAGGGCGCCGACAAGGCCGGCCCCGGCGCCCTCCCCCGCCAGGGCATCGCCGCCCTCGACCCCACCACCGGCCGGGCCCTCACCTGGAACCCGGGCCGGGACCGGGGCCTGCGGGCCTTCCGGGTGGTTCCGACCGCCGAGGGCCTCTACGTCCTGAGCGACTCGCAGAAGTTCGCCGGCGAGTACCACCCCCGCCTCACCTACCTCACCGTCGCCGGCGGCACCGCCCCCGTCGTCGCCTGACCTCCGGTCCCGTCCCCCACTTGGGAGGGGGATGAGACCGGGTGCCGGGACCGTCCCCCACTTGGGAGGGGGACGAGGATCGGCCGCCGAGGCCCCGTCCCCCCCATTGGGATGGCGACGGGGGCGCCC
>JBQGCF010000314.1:0-10545 GCA_052038315.1 Iamia sp. | reverse complement strand
GGCGAGGGTGACGGGGGTGGGGGTGGGGGTGGGGGAGATGACGAAGGGGAGGCGGAGATCTCGGCGGAGTACCAGGCGTACCTGGACTGCTTGGCGATCGCGGATCCTCGGGGGTGCCTGTACTTCGCGGCGGAGGACGAGGAGCCGGCGGTGCCGGTGGTCGATCCGGCGGTGGTCGCCCAGCTGGCCCTCGACTCGGCCGACATCGTCCTGCCCGAGCCGCACACGTCGCCCGACGGCGTGCCCCAGCTCACGGGGATGGCGACGTGGTTCTGGCTCGACCCGGCGTCGTGGGGTCCGGTCACGGCCCGGGCGGAGCTGCCCGGCGTCTGGGCCGAGGTGACGGCCACGCCGACCACGGCGGTCTGGACGCCCGGCGATGGCGGTCCGGCGGTCACCTGCTCCGGTCCCGGGCAGCCGTACCCCAGCGGTGGCGGCGGTGAGGCCACGACGGACTGCGGGCACACCTACACCGAGGTCGGGGCGTACACGCTGACGGTCGAGGTCACCTACGAGGTGGCGTGGACGTCGTCGGTCGGGGCGTCGGGCACGTACCCGGACATCACGGTCGCGGCCGAGCTGCCCATCACCGTGGAGCAGCGCCAGGTCGTGATCGACGGCTAGGCCGGAGACCGGGTCACGTCAGGGGGACGGGCTCGCCGTCGGGGACCCGGCGGGAGGACTGGGCGAGCATGATCCCGCCGACCACGGCCGCCCCGCCGAGGAGCTGCACCCACCCCAGCGACTCGTCGAACCACAGCCACCCGAGGGCGGTGACGCCGACCGGCTCGGCCATGGCCACGACGACGACCACCGTCGTCGGGAGGTGGCGCAGGGCGAACAGGTTGAGGGCGAAGGGGATGACGGTCCCGAGGGTCACGACCCACAGCAGCAGGGCCCAGCCCGGCACGGTGACGTCGTCCAGCGATCCGCCCAGGCTGATCGAGCCGGTGAGGAAGGAGCCGTCGACCCGGGTGGCCGGCCAGATCACGTTGAGGAAGACGGCGGCGACGAGGAACGCCCACAGGATCACGTGCAGGGGGTCGCGGTCGGAGACGCCGTGGTCGCCGATGAGGAAGTAGACGGCGAAGCACGTCGCAGCGCCGAACCCGGCGAGCAGGCCGATCCCGTCGAAGGCCAGGCCGTCCCACACCCGCGCCACCACCGCCAGCCCGGCCAGCGACAGCCCGAGGGCGGGCCAGATCCGAGCGCTCACCGGCGCCCGGGCGACGACGCGGGCCCAGAGGGCGACGAGCACCGGTGCGGTGTACTCGACGAGCAGGGCGATGCCGATCGGCAGCCGGTCGATGGCGACGAAGTAGGTCCACTGCAGCAGGGCCACGCCGACGACGCCCATCACCACGAGCCAGCCGATCATCCGGCCCCGGGGCGGTCGCAGGGCGTCCCGGTCCCAGAGCAGGGCCCACAGGGCGAAGACCGGCACGGCGCCGGTGGCCCGGAGGGTCGTGAGGGTCTGCGGGTCGACGCCGCCGCGGATCGTCGTCCGGGACACGCCGGCGTTGACGATGAACATCACCGCCGCCCCGAGGACGAGGGCGTACCCCACCGCCGGTCGGGCCGCCGGGGCTGCTGCGGACGACCGGCTCACGGGTCGAACCTAGCGACGGCCCGAACCCGGCACGGAAGTGCACGGCAGAGGTGCACTTCCGTGCCGAGAACGGCGGCGGGGGACAGGCGGCGAGGAGGCCGCAGCGGGCCGCGCCGTCAGGTCACCGCGGCGGTGTAGGAGGGGGCGCAGGTGCGGGGCGGGTCGACGAGGCGCAGCGGGGTCGACGTCGTGCAGCCGCCGGGCACGACCGGCAGGATCAGCGACGAGCCGCCGGCGCCCCGCCAGACCCGGATCGTCCCGAGGCCGGGCAGCGGCAGCGAGTCGAGGCCGCCGGACAGCACCGGCAGCACGTCGAGCCGCAGGCGGTGGCCGCTGGCGAAGATGTTCGACGTCGGGATGATCTCGATCTCGTAGGTGACCTTCTGGCCGCCGGGGATCGGCGTGGCCGACGACAGAGGGTGGAACGGCCGCACCCGCAGCCCGCCGGACGACACGAGCGATCGGGACGGGTCCACGGCGCGCAGCGTCGCCCGGAGGTAGCCGTCGCTGATCAGCTCGCTGCGGCCGTCGGGGTGGACGTCGGTCAGCCGGACGGACCAGTCGAGGTCGGCGGCGTAGGTCGAGGCGACGAGGCGGAGGGTGATCGGACCGGTCACCTCGAGGTCCTGGTCGAGGACGGGCGTGGTGTAGGTGAGGCCCAGCGCCTCGTTGGCCCGGATGTCGCCGGGCAGGAGATCGCCGAGCAGCCAGTTCGTGGTACGGGTGTCGACGCGCAGGTCGGGCGACGTCAGCAGGGGGGCGAGGTCCGAGCCGGTGGCGGGCACCGAGGTCGAGAGCGCGCCGTCGTTGAGCGACGTGGCGCTCCCGGTCGGGCCGGCGGCGAGGTGGAGCTCGGTCCAGTCGGTCGACGGCAGGGGCCAGGCGTCCTCGCCCCGCACGTAGGTCTCGCCGGCCCGCCAGGAGTCGGTGCTGCCGGTGTTGGTGAGGAGCAGGACCTCGGGGTCGTCGGGCACGGCCTCGTCGAACACCTCCCGCAGCAGGAAGCGGTCGATGGCGCCCCGGACGAGGAGGGCGTGGCGCTCGGCGTTGGCCTCGATCAGGGGCTCGGTGCTGTGCCCGAAGCCGAGGACGAGACGGGCGTTCGGCGTCCGCAGGTAGGCCTCGTAGGGGGAGACGATGTCGTAGGCGTCGCTGGTGTAGAGCACCGGCGCGGTGACCGACGACAGCGAGTCGAGGGCCGAGCGCTGCTGCCACCAGGCGGTGTTGCGGGTCTCGGTCTTGGTCCGGAGGGCCGCCTCGGTGAGGGCGAGCTGCTGGCTGACCGGGTCGGGGTTGAGCGCCGTCCCGTGGGCCAGCCGCTGCGGGAGCCCGAAGGCGTAGCCCGCCTCGGTCCGGGCCAGGTAGACCTCGGGCAGCGTGTTGTAGACGCCGCCGCGCCGGAAGCAGCGGTACATGTCCGCGCAGCTGCTGTAGATCACACCGGCCACGACGGCGGGGTGGTCGAGGCCGTGGTGGGCGGCGAAGCCGGTGCCCGACTGGCCGGTGAGCACGACCCGCCCGTCGCTCCACGGCTGGGCCGCAGCCCACGAGATGACCTCGTCGACGTCGGCCTGGGTCCGGGGCCCGGTGAGGTCGAAGCGGCCCTCGCTCGACCCGGTGCCCCGGTAGCTGACGTGGACGAGGGTGAAGCGCTCGACGATCGACTGGTCGACGTAGGCCGATGTGCCGTCGCTGGGAAGGGTCGTCGGGCAGGTGTTCGACGGGACGTTGTAGGACTCGATCTCGAGCAGCACCGGCTTGGGCGTGTCGGGCGCCAGGCGGCTGACCCACGTGTGGAGGCGCACGCCGTCCGACATGGCCACGGTCGTGTCGTCGCACAGCCGGGGCGGCGGATCGTCGGCGCCGACGGGCCGGGCGACGAGCACGGTGGCGAGGAGGAGCAGCGGGGCGAGGAGACGACGACGCACGGGGGATGACCTCGGGGTTGTGAACGAACCTGTGACAAGGTACACATTCGCACATGACGTGTCACCGGTCACCCACATCGACGCAGCGCCTCCTCGCCCTCGGCACCGTCGCCGCCGTCGCCCTCCTCGCCGTCACCGTCCTGCGACCGGGGGCGGCGGGAGCAGCCTCGGCCGTCGAGTCGACCTACGCCGCCACCGGCTCGTGGGCGGTCACCCACGAGACGATCCAGGGGGGTGCCTACGAGGTGTTCCGGCCCACGGACCTCGGCGCCGGCGGGGTCCGCCACCCGATCGTCACGTGGGGCAACGGCTCCAACGCCACGCCGTCGCAGTACGCCGGGCTGCTCACCCACCTGGCGTCGTGGGGCTACGTCGTGATCGCCTCGACGAGCACGGCCACCGGCACCGGCGCCGAGATCCTGGCCGGGGCCCAGCTCCTCGTCGCCGCCGACACCACACCCGGCAGCCCGTACCAGGGCCGGCTCGACACCGCCCACGTCGCCGCCGTCGGCCACTCGCAGGGCGCCGGCGGCTCGGTGCGGGCCACGCAGCACTCCGGCGGCCTGATCACGACGACGGTGCCGATCAACCTGCCGAACCGCATCTGGGTGAGCCCGGGCGACGAGTACGACCCGGGCGAGCTGACCGATCCGGTCCTCTTCCTCACCGGTGGGCTCGACCTGCTGATCGCCGGGCCGCTGACGATGAACGGCTTCTACGCCGAGGTCCCCGGCGCGGCGGCCAAGGGCGCGGTCCGGGGCGCCGGCCACAACGAGGTGCAGGGTGACGGCGGGCGCTTCCGCGGCTACCTCACGGCGTGGCTCCGCTACCAGCTCGACGGCGACGCGGTGGCCCGCAGCGCCTTCGTCGGCAGCCCGCCAGAGATGAGCGCGAACACGGCGTGGGCCTGGCAGGCGCAGAAGAACCTGTTCTAGTTTCCGGCCCCGTGCCGGACGCCGAGGGACCGATGATCGTGCTGGTGCACGGGGGTGGCTCGACCGGCGGGACGTGGGATCGCCTGCGCCCGCTCCTCGCCGGTCCGAGCCTCGCCGTCGACCTCCCCGGCCGGGGCGACCACCCCGCCGACCTGGGCACGATCACCGTGGCCGACGAGGTGGCCAGCGTCGTCGCCGACGTCGAGGCCGCAGCCGACATCGAGGCCGGCGAAGGGGGGATCGTGCTGGTGGCGCACTCGTCCGGCGGGCTGGTGGTGCCCGGTGTGGTGGCCGCGCTGGCGGACGGGCCCCACCCGGTCCTGGCCGTCGTCCTCATCGCCGCCCTGGTCCCGCCCGAGGGCGGCAACGGGCTCGACTGCATGAAGCCCTCCCACCGCGAGGGGCTCGTCGCCACCGTCGAGATGGCCGCCGCCAACGGCGACCCGCCGCTCACCCTGCCCGGCCCCCCCGCCGATCCGGAGCCCTTCCGCACGGCCTACGGCGGCGAGCCGCTGGCCGACGACGAGCTGGCCTTCGTCGTCGACCCGGCCCGCTGCGTCCCCGACACGGTGCACCACTACTTCCAGCCCGTGCACTGGTCGACCGCCGGCGCCGTGCCGGTCACCTACGTCCACACCACGCAGGACCGGCCCGTCCGCCCCGAGGCCCAGCGGGAGATGATCGCCCGGCTGCCCCACGTCACCGTGGTCGAGCTCGACACCGGGCACCTGCCGATGGTGACCGACCCCGAGCGGATCGCGGCGGTGATCGATGGCGTGGTCGCGGTGGTCAGCCCAGGAAGTCCAGCAGCAGGGCGTTGACGGCGTCGGGGGCGTCGAGCGGGATCCAGTGCCCGGCCCCCTCGACGCGCTCGTAGCGGAAGCCGGCGGCGCAGTGGGCGGCCGAGCCGGTCATCTGCTCCTCGAGCAACGCCATGTCGTCGGTCGACCAGATCCCCATGGCCGGCACGGACACCGGCGGGAGCTGCATCGGCGGCTCGACCAGGGCGGCCGGCGGGACGTTGGCCCGGTACCACGAGAGGGCCGGGGTGAGGGCGTCGACGGCCTCGATGTCGGCGATCACGCCGTCGATGTCGGGGTGGTCCGACCACTCCCGGAACCGGGCCCAGCCGTCGTCGGACACCCAGCGCTCGGCGACCCCCTCGAACTGGAACAGCAGCATGTACCAGGACTTCTCGCGCTGATCGAGGCCGGCGGCGGCGAAGGCCATCGGGTGCCCGACCGAGAGGCACGCGACCCGCTCGACCCGATCGGGGGCCAGCGTCGCCACCGCCCACGAGAGGGCGGCGCCCCAGTCGTGGCCGACGACGCGGGTCCTCTCGACACCCGCGTCGTCGAGCACCGCAGCCACGTCGGCCGCCACCACCAACAGGTTGTAGGCGTCGACGCCGTCGGGCTTCCCCGAGCGGCCGTAGCCCCGCAGGTCCGGGGTCAGCACCCGGTAGCCGGCATCGACGAGGGCCGGGACCTGGTGCCGCCACAGCCGGGCCGAGTCCGGGAAGCCGTGGAGGAGGACGACCGGTGGCCCGTCGGCCGGTCCGTGGCTGTCGTAGACGATCTCGACGCCGCCGCTGTCGACCCGGTGCTCGGTGCTCATGCCTGCATGATGACCGCCATCGGCCACGATGGGCGGATGACAGGGGAGCAGCAGCAGGGGATCGTCACGCTCGACCTCGAGGGCGTCCTCGTGCCCGAGATCTGGATCGCCGTGGCCGAGCGCACCGGGATCGAGGGCCTGCGGCGGACCACCCGCGACGAGCCCGACTACGACGTCCTGATGCGCTACCGCCTCGACCTCCTGGCCGAGCACGGGCTGACCCTGTCGCTGATCAGCGACGTGATCGCCGGCCTCGAGCCGCTCCCCGGTGCTGCCGCCTTCCTGGCCGAGCTCCGCCGCCGGACGCAGGTCGTCATCCTCAGCGACACCTTCGAGCAGTTCGCGGCGCCGCTGATGGCGCAGCTCGACCAGCCCACGATCCTCTGCCACCGCCTGGAGGTGGCCGACGACAAGATCGTCGACTACCGGCTGCGGATGCCCGACCCCAAGCGGGCCGCCGTCCACGCCCTGCAAGGGTTGAACTACCGCGTGGCCGCGGCGGGCGACAGCTACAACGACACCACCATGCTGCTCGCCGCCGACGCCGGCTTCCTGTTCCACGCACCGGCCAACGTGGTGGCCGAGTTCCCGCAGCTGCCGGCCGTCGACGACTACGACGACCTGCTGGAGAGGCTCACCGCGGCGCTGGGCTGACGCCCGTCCGGCCGTCCGTTCGGGCGCGACGACCCTGGTCACAGGCCTTCACCCGAAAGAGCGATCCCCGAAGGCACATCACGACCCGTGGCATCTTGACCCTCGTCGAAGGGCACGAGCGCGACGCGAGGTTGACCATGGGACGAACGGAGAGTGCAGGGGCCGTGGTCACCGTGGGAGTCATCGACGATTACGACGTCATCGTGGAGGGCGTCGCCGCGCTGCTCGCCCACCACCCGGATCTGGTGAGGGTGGTCGACTGCTCGACCAAGGGTGGACCCCAGGAGCGGGTGGACGTCGCCCTGCTCGACTGCTTCGCCCTCCCGGACCACGGCGCGGCCATGATCCGGCTGGCCACGGTCCACCGCAACGTGGGCAAGGTCGCCGTCTACACCTGGGCCTCGACGCCCGAGCTGATCGATGCGGCCTTCGGCTTCGGCGCCTCGGGCTTCCTGAGCAAGGGCCTGTCGGGCCGCCAGCTCGCCGAGGCGCTGGTCGCCGTGCACAAGGGCGAACCGGTCGTGCTCACCAGCGAGGGCCGGCCCGGGGCCCCGCCGGCCGACGTCGCCTCCGCCGCCCGCCGCTGGCCCGGCCAGGACGCCGGCCTCACCGAGCGGGAGAGCGAGGTCCTGGCCCTGATCACCCAGGGGCAGCGGACCGCCGACATCGCCTCCGCCCTCTTCCTCAGCGTCAACTCGATCAAGACCCACACCCGCAACGTCTTCCGGAAGATCGGCGTGTCGTCCCGCACCGAGGCCGCGCTGTGGGGCGTCGACCACGGCTTCCGCCCCGACCGCAGCTCGGCCGGCGACTGGATGACGGGCTCCTGACGCTCGCCCGAGGGCCCGTCGCCGGGTGAGGTCCGACGGGGTTGACACCTGTCCGCCTAGGGTCCCGCCCGTGCTCCGCCGCCCCACGCTCGTCGCCGCCGCCGTCGTCCTGGTCGTCACCCTCGCCGGGTGCTCGTCCGACGACGACACCTCGTCCACCTCGTCGTCGTCCACCACCGAGGCGGCCGGGTCCTCGACCACCGAGGCGCCGGCGGCCCCCACCGTGGCGGAGCTGGCCGAGCGGGGCGAGCACGGCGTCGGCTCGCTGGCCCTCGACCTCGACGGCCGCCGGGTCGTCGTCTGGTACCCGGCCGCCGATCCCGGCGCCGGCGTGGACAAACCCACCGACACCTTCGACATCACCTCGCTGCTGTCGCCGGAGCTCCAGGCCCAGGTGCCGGCCGAGGTCCGGGTCCAGTACCCGGTGGCGGCGGCGGCCGGTGCCGATCCCGCCGACGGGGCGTTCCCCCTCGTCCTGTTCAGCCACGGCTTCGCCGGCTTCCCCGAGCAGTCGGTCGACCTGGTCACGCACCTGGCGTCGTGGGGCTACGTCGTCGCCGCCCCCGATCACGTCGAGCGCTCGCTCGGCGGGCTGCTCGGCACCGCGGCCCAGGGCGTCACGCCGTCGACGGACCCCGAGGTGCTGGCGGCGACGCTCGACCTGGTCACGACCGAGGCCGGGACGGCCGGATCGCCGCTCGAAGGGCTCGTCGACCTCGACCGGGTCGCCGTCGCCGGCCACTCCGCGGGGGCCGGGGCGACCTACCGGACCGCCGCCACCGACGATCGCATCGACGCCTTCATCGCCTACTCGCTCGGCTCCGGCAGCGACGACAACCCGCTCGGCGACGCCCCGACGGTGCCCGGCATGGTGATGGCCGGCCTCGACGACGAGACCATCCCGGTCGACGCCACCCGCGACGCCTACGGCACCCTGACCGGCGACCGCTACCTCGTCGAGGTGGCGCAGTCCGGGCACCTCGTGTTCAGCGACCTGTGCCTGATCGGCGCCGAGCAGGGCGGGCTCGTCGGCATCGTCGAGGAGATCGGGCTGGCCATCCCCGAGAACCTGCTGCGGCTGGCGTCCGACGGCTGCGGCCCCGACGCCCTGCCGGTCGACCAGGCCTTCCCGGCCGTCGACGGCCTGAGCGTCGCCTTCCTCCGCACCCACCTCGACGAGGAGCCCGGCTTCGACGCCGTCCTCGCCGACGGCCCCGTCGACTCGGGCGCCGAGGCCGAGGTCACGCTCACCGTCGGGTAGCCCGTCGGCTCCGGCGTTCCGGCCGGCCCGCCGGCTCCGGCCGGGGCCTTCCTCCCCGGCCCCCCGGGCGCTCATCGGCCGTGCCCGTCTGTCGGGGCCCCTCAGCGGTGCTGTCGGGTCCCCTCAGCGTGGGTCACTCGGCCGTGGCGCCCCGGTGGGGCGGGAAGATCCTGGGGCCGAGCGGTGCGCCCGACCCCGGGGATGTTCTACCGGTCGCCGGTCGCCCACCGCTCGTGATTTTCCCGGGGCCCCGACCCCGGTCGCCGGCGATCGGACCGGAACGTGTGTTTGGCGGGGGTCGCCAGCGGGCACCCCGGGCCCCACTTCCCCCTTCGTGACCGACCTGCATCCTCGAAGGGAGGCTCCCCATGAGCCGTTCCCCCGCCCAGCTGGCGGCCGCGGCGATGGCCGTCCGGGCCATCGCTAGAGCCACCACCGCCGACTTCGTCGGCCTCGCCCCCCACTCCGGTCCCGCCACGTGGGAGGGCCCGGCCGCCACCGCCCACCGCCAGCGCGCCGCCGCAGCCGTCGGCGATGCCGACGACCTGGCCGCCGAGCTCGACCGCCTGGCCGACCGGCTCGACGCCCGGGCCGCCGCCCTCGTCGCCGCCGAGGCGGCCGCCCGCCGGCACGGGGAACGACCACCTGGTCCGGAGCCGACGCCGGCGCGCACGCCGGTCGGGGAGGGGAGGACCGATGGCTGACCACGGGGTGATCGCCCTCGACCCGGCCCGGCTGAGCGGGCTCGAGGTCTACCTCCAGGGCCTGGGCGACGGGTGTCGGCGGCGGGCGGGCCGGGTGGCCGACGCCTGCGCCGGCACCGACGTGGGCGCCGATCAGCCGGTCGCCGAGCTCGAGCGGCTGGGTCACGTCTGCCACCGCGAGCGGGACGAGGTGGCCTGGCGCCGGGCGCTGGTCGAGGCGCTGCCGGACGACCTGCCCCTCCCGCCCCGGCTCCACGTCACCGCCGATGCCGCCCGGCTGGCGGCGCGGGACCTGGCGGCCGAGGTCCGGGCGGCCGTCGCCGCCCACCCGCCCTACTGGCGCCAGCTCGCCGGCCTGCTGGCCGAGCTCGACCGCAGCGCCACCTCGCCCACCTTCACCACGGCGTTCCTCGCCGCCCTCGGCCCCGACCGGGCCCGCCAGCTGCCCCTCGTGCTCGAACGGGCCTGGCGCCGCGGGTGGGAGGCGCCACCCGGGGCCGACGGCCGGCCCGTCGACCGGCTGCCCACCGAGGCCGAGGCCGGCGTGGTGCTGGCGGCGCAGCAGCGGCTGGCGGTCGTGGTCCGGACCGCCTCCCAGGCCCGTCGACCCGACGCCCTCGACGAGCGGTGGTGGCGGGCCTACGCCGGTCTCCCGCTCGACGACCGGGCCGTGGCCGCGGCCGAGGAGGCGGCCACTGCGTCCGAGCGCCGGGCGGTCGACGAGGTGGAGCGGACGTTGCACGAGGCCGGCTACGGGCTCGGCGTGGCGGCGACCGTGGCCCGGGCCGTCGGCTGGCGCCGGGCGGCCGCCGCCCTCACCGTCGACCGGGGCCTGATCGGGCTGGTGGCCGCACCCCGGGCCCTGCTCGACGGGGACGGTCCGGTCTGCGACGGGGCCGAGGTGCTGGTCGGGGTGGCCGCCGCCGGCGTCACCATCGTCGGGGCGGTGGTGCCGGGGGCCGCCCGGTCAGGTGGACGGCGAACTCCGGCGGGGGCTGGTCGTCGGG
>JBQGCF010000313.1:0-5260 GCA_052038315.1 Iamia sp. | reverse complement strand
GGCGTGATCACGGTCGAGGAGTCGAACACCTTCGGCCTCGAGATCGACCTGGTCGAGGGCATGCGCTTCGACAAGGGCTACATCTCGCCCTACTTCGTCACCGACACCGACCGCATGGAGGCCTCGCTGGACGACGCCCTCCTGCTGCTGGTGAGCGGGAAGATCACCTCGGTCCGCGACCTCGTCCCGGTCCTCGAGAAGGTCATGCAGAGCAGCCGCCCGCTGGTCATCGTGGCCGAGGACATCGAGGGCGAGGCCCTCGCCACCCTCGTGGTCAACAAGATCCGTGGCACCTTCAAGTCGGTCGCCGTCAAGGCCCCCGGCTTCGGCGAGCGCCGCAAGGCGATGCTCCAGGACCTCGCCATCCTCACCGGCGGCCAGGTCATCTCCGAGGAGGTCGGCCTCAAGCTCGAGAACGCCACCCTCGACCTGCTGGGCACGGCCAAGAAGATCATCGTCACCAAGGACGAGACCACCATCGTCGAGGGCGGTGGCGACGAGGGCGACATCAAGGGCCGCATCGCCCAGATCAAGGCCGAGATCGACAACACCGACTCGGACTACGACCGGGAGAAGCTGCAGGAGCGCCTGGCCAAGCTGTCCGGCGGCGTGGCCGTCCTCAAGGTCGGCGCCGCCACCGAGGTGGAGCTCAAGGAGAAGAAGCACCGCATCGAGGACGCCGTCTCGACGGCCAAGGCGGCGGTCGAGGAGGGCGTGGTGCCCGGGGGCGGCGTCGCCCTCATCCGCACCCAGCCCGCCATCCTCGACGTGGCCGAGAAGCTCGCCGGCGACGAGGCCACCGGTGCCCGCATCGTGGCCAAGGCCGTCGAGGAGCCCCTCAAGCAGATCGCCATCAACGCCGGCCTCGAGGGCGGCGTCGTGGTCGAGAAGGTCAAGGAGCTCGAGGGCGGCAACGGCTACAACGCCGGCACCGGCGAGTACGAGGACCTCACCCAGAAGGTCCCGGACGCGGCCAAGGTGACCCGCTCGGCGCTGCAGAACGCGGCGTCGATCGCGGCCCTGTTCCTCACCACCGAGGCCGTCATCGTCGACAAGCCGTCCGAGGACGGCGCCGCCGGCGGCATGCCCGGAGGCATGGACGACTTCTGATCCGATCGGTTGACGCCGACCAGATCCGATCGACGAGAGGCCGGCCCGAGAGGGCCGGCCTCTCCGCGTCCAGCCTCAGCCCGTCGCCTCGGGAAGGAGGTAGCGGGCCGTCCGCTTCGTCCCCGTCATCCGCAGGTCGCCGGCCGCGACCATGCGGGCCAGGAGCCGTGACGCCTGGGGCGAGCTGAGCTGGCAGAGGTCGGCCGCCTCGGAGCGGGAGATGGACCCGTGCTCCGACACGTAGATCATGACCATCTGCCGCTGCTGGATGCCGTCGAAGCCCCGGGTGCGCACGTACTCCGTGGCGTCACCCATCTGTCGGTAGACCCCGGCGCTGAGGTGGTACGTGCGCCCCTTTCCCTCGCCGCGGGCCTCGAGGTAGCCCTGCTCGACGAGTCGGTTGAGGGCCGTCCGAGCCTCGTCGGTCGGGATCTGGAGGAGGTCGGCGGCGCGATGGGACGTGATGCGTCGCTCCCGTCTGACCTCGTGCAGGACCTGCAGGGTGCCGAGGGCCACGGGACGGCCGGCCCCCTCGGCCTGGGCGACGAAGGCGGCCAGCTCCCGATCGGCAGGCCCGGCGGCCAGCCGGACCTCCACCCACTCGCGGGTCGAGCGGCCGTAGTCAGGCTCCGGACGACCGAGGGCGAGCTGGCTCCGGAAGACGCGGTTGATCCCGCGGCCGGTGCGCTCGACCAGGCCCGCTCGCTTGAAGGCGTCGGCGAGCCGAGGGTTGCGGGCTCGCGGCGGGGCGGTCAGCAGGTTGCTGATGGTGATGCCCTGGGGGAAGCCCCCGGGGTTGGTGATCGACAGGGCTCGGTCCTCGACCTGCACCCGGGTCTGTCCGTTCAACGAGTAGTCCCGGTGGACGAGGGCGTTGGCGAGCAGCTCCCGGATGGCGACCTCCGAGTAGAGCGGCAGTCCCACCCGGAAGAGCCCGGCCTCGACCTCCTCCTCCGGGTTGTGGGCGCGAAGGGCGTCGGCCATCTCGATCATCGTGCGCAGCAGCGGGTGGCGCTCGATCCGGTTGACCCTGACCGACAGCTCGTCCAGGACCTGGAAGGCCGTCTCGTGGGTGGGTGCGTGCCGGGACAACGCCGACCGGGTGCCGAAGAGGAGGATGGCTCCAAGGGTGAGCTCGTTCGACGGGGCGAGGAAGCCGAGTGCGGCCAGGAGGTCCCGATCGGACAGCTCGCTCAGCGCGTCGTCCCCCTGGGAGCGGGCGAGGTCGCGGAAGCGCTCGAGCTCGGCGGGCTCCAGGTCGTCGATCGACGAACCGGCCACCGTCAAGGTCGACAGGTCCCGTTCGCCCAAGGTCCCCATCCGGGCCATGGCCTCGTGCGGCTGCATCGGAAGGCACTGGGGCCGACCGTTGACGTCGATGGCCCGCCGGACGTAGAGCCCGGTGGTCGTGGCGACGAGCGTCTCGGGTCGAGGGATGTCGATCACGATGACGTCGTGGTCGTCGACGTCGATGACCTCGACCGTCACGCCGAGGGCGGGAGCGGTGCGGTTGGCGATCAGCGCCGCGAGCCGGGCCGGGTCGGTGCGCGATCCGTGGCGAGGCCGCGCTCCGATCACTGCGCCGCCGTCATCGACCCCGACGAGGAGCCGTCCTCCGTCGCCGTTGGCGAGGCACACCACGGCCTCGATCAGCCGATCGTCGTTGACGTGCTCCTTGAACTCCGTGCGGAAGTCCTCGCCGGCGTCGAGGATCGATCGCAGGGTGTCGGTGTCCACGTCGCCACTTTAACGCCACGTTTGGCACTTAGGTTTTCGATAGCGCTTCCGTGTCAAATTGTGCCTAAGTTGCGCAAATGCGCACTCTTGCCGACATGCGTCATGTCACGCACGGGCGCACGGTGACGGTCTCAGCGGGAGGCTTCGAGGGCGCCGACGATGACCTCTTCGTCGCAGACGACGTCCTGGGACTGGGTGGCGGCGGCGGCGGGGACGGCGACCGGGGCGGCACCGGGGTCGCCGGCGATGTAGTGGGCGCTGAAGGTCCGCATCACGTGGGCCACGCCCAGCTCGCTGACCTCGCGGCGGTCGGGGGCGAAGTAGTCGCGGTCCGACGTGGCGCTGGCGATGATCTCGTAGGACGGGAAGTAGTCGACGAAGTCCAGCGAGCCGCTGACGTCGCCGGCTGCGACCCGCAGGATCGACTTGGAGGCCACCGTCGAGACCAGCACGTGGCGGTCCTCGAAGGTGGCGATCAGCGGGACGGGCGACACGGTGAGCAGGATGCGGACGTCGGGGTTGACCGACCGCACCAGCTCGCACAGCTCGGCCAGCCCCGAGCGGACCTCGTCGACCGAGTAGTTGACGAACTCGTAGGTGGCGTCGCCGGTGGGCGTGCCGGCCGAGCCGGGGGCGGCGGGGACGACGGCGCCGTCGACCTGCGAGCGCCACGCCTCGGTGAGGCCCATGGTGAAGACGAGGACGTCGGCCTCCTCGAACACCCGCCGGGTGGCGGCCAGGTGCTCGTCCCGGGCGGCGACGAGGTCGGCCTCGGACCCGAAGCCGTCGGGCTCGACCAGCGGGCGGAACGGGTCGACCAGCCGGCCGTCGTGGCGGACCCACGGGCCCTCGGCCGGGGTGAAGGTGCCGTAGACCCGCTGGAACAGCTGGACCGCCTGGGCGACGGTGTACACGTTGCCGTAGCGGGCCGAGTACACGCCGAACTGCCGGGCGGTGGCCTCGGCGGGGGCGACCGAGGGCTCGGCCGTCTCGGCCACGAAGTAGGTCAGGCCCGAGCGCTGCAGGTGGCGGGACAGGTTCTGGGCGAAGCAGCTGCCCATGGTGGCGACCTTGTGCTCGGGGGTGAGCCGGTAGGCGCCCCGCACGACGGGATCGACGCCGGCCGGCGGCGCGTAGGCCACGCCCCGGTTCCAGAACTGGTGGTCGGGCAGGCCCTTGTACGGGTGCGGGCGCTCGTCGGCGGTGCTCCACGTGCGGGCCGGGGGCGAGGCGGGGACGTCGAGGCCGACGGCGACGGACCGCGCACCGGGCGAGGCGGCGATGACGTCGAGCAGGCGGGGCTCGTCGAGCGCCGGGGCCACCACGTCGGCCGGATCGACGATGGCGTAGGTCTCCAGCGAGCGCCGGACGAAGGACCGCAGGTCGAGCAGCTCGCCGGCGCTGGTGCGCCAGACGTGCCCGCCCCGCAGCCCGAGCGGCTCGGCCACGCCGGGGTAGACGGGCCAGACCTCGGACGTGGCCAGCAGCCCGTCGGGGATCACCTGCTCCCACGGGAACTGGACCGCTTCGAGGTCGGCGCCGAGCCGGGCCCCCGCCAGCCGGGCCAGGTGGACCATCACGTCGAGACGGGGGTGGTTGTCGGTGAGCATGAAGGCCGTGCCCCGGGCGAGGGGCAGGTAGACCTCGCCCCAGTCGAGGTCGCTCAGGTCGACCCGGCGCTTCAGCTCGACCAGGGCCTGGCCCCAGAAGTGCGAGTAGCCGAGGGCGGCGCAGGTCTCGCTGGTGAAGCGGGCGACGATCTCGTCCTCGTCGAGCCCGAGCTTCCACCCGGCCAGGACGATGGCCGAGTTGTAGGGCCCGGCGGCACCGGTCTGCAGCGTCCCGCCGCCGGCCAGCTGCACGTGGAGGATGTCGGGGTGGAACCCGAAGAACCGGATGTTGGGGACGTAGAGGATCGTCTCCGGCCGGGGGGCGTCACCGATGATCTGGTCGTGCAGGGGGCGGGAGATGTTGTTGACCCACACGTCGGCGGTCCGCAGCGCCTCCCGGTTGAGGGCCTCCGACGCCGGGTCCTCGGGGTAGTACGGGATCGGCTCGACCACGTCGTCGGGGAGCATGGCGGCCAAGGTCGCCGACAGCGCTCCGATCTGGCAGTTCCCCGAGACGACGATGCGACGTGCCACGCCCCGAGGCTACGGGCTGTGCCCCGATCCGGACGCGACGAAGCCCCGGCCTGTGGTGCCGGGGCTTCGTGTTGTTGTCCGTGGGGGTGTCGTCGCGGGAGGTCTGGCCCTGTGCCCGGTGGTCGCCCTGGTCGCGGTGGCCAGTGAGCCGTCCTTCCCCGCTCTCGGCTCGCTGCGCTCGCCGGGCCGCTCGGGCCCTCGGCGCGCTGGCGCGCCGCCGGCCGCGCCCCGGCTCGCCGGGCGGGGCGGGGGGGCGCGCGCGGGGCGGC
>JBQGCF010000312.1:0-61708 GCA_052038315.1 Iamia sp. | reverse complement strand
CCAGAAGGCGGCGGCCCGGTCCCGGACGACCGCCAGCACCGAGGCCGCTCCCCCGACGACGCCGGCCCCCGTCGCCGCCGCCAGCACGACGAGCGGTCCCACGCGCCGCGGCCCGTGCTCGGCCTCATGCCCAGAGCCGCGCCGGCCTTGCCAGCGGCTGGCCACGATCGCGGCGGCCCAGCCGACGACCACGCTGACCAGGGCCGCCACCGTCACGCTCGCCGTCCCCACGAGGGGCGAGTCTGGTGCACCGGCACCCCCGGACCCGCCTCGCCCGACCCGGGGCCGGCTCCCCCCTCGGAGCCGCATGTGACGCCGGAGGGGGTGTCCCGGTAGGATCTTCCAGCCCTTCGTACGAACACCGACCTCAGTGGTGAGGACCTCCTGCCGTGGCCAACATCAAGAGCCAGATCAAGCGCAACCGCCAGAACGAGAAGCGCCGCCTCCGCAACAAGGCCGTGCGCTCGGAGATGCGCACCCGGACCAAGGCGGCGGTGTCCACGGCCGAGGCCGGCAGCGACGACGCCGCCGAGGCCCTGCGCATCGCCCTCAAGCGCATCGACAAGGCTGCGGCCAAGGGCGTGATCCACAAGAACGAGGCGTCGCGCCGCAAGTCGCGCCTGGTGAAGCGGGTCTCGGCCACCGCCGAGGCCTGACCCTCACCTCCCTCTTGCCCGATCCCAACCGGCTCAGCCTCAGGGTCGCGCTCATGGCCATGTCGGTCTGGGTGCTGGGCGCCTTCCTGTTCAGCGCGCCCTACTCCGTCGTCGGGACGGGTGGGATCGTCGTGCTGCTGGTGACGCTGGTGGTCGTGCGCGTCGCCGCCCCGCGGCTGCGCCCGCTCTACGAGGACTAGCTACCGACGCCGGGCGGCGCGGGCCGAGGCGGCCAGCCGGGCGACCAGGACCTCGAGCACCAGCTCGCCCGGCCAGGCCTGGGCCCCCTTCAGGGCCAGGTCGGCCTCCGCCAGCAGCCCGATGGCGCGGCGGACCCCGTTCGGTCCCAGGGTGCGGGCCACGTCCAGGGCCTTGCGGGCCGGGAACGTCGAGCCCCGCATCCCGAGGATCTCGGCCGCCTCCTTCTCCGAGCGGGCGCCGGCCCCGTCGAGGCGCAGCACCCGGCCGTAGTGGCCCTGCAGGGTCGCCATCACCTGGAGCTCGTGGCGGCCGCCGCCGTGCAGCATGCGGTGGAGCCGGTCGAGGGCGACGTCGGCCTGGCCCTTGTCGATGGCGTCGGTCAGCTCCCACGGGGGCACGCCGCCGGCCTCGCCCAGCCAGGGGCGGACCTCCTCGACGCCGAGGCGGGCCCCGGCGCCGTGGACGCCGACGAGCCGCTCGGCCAGCTCGACGACGGCACCGGCGCCCTCGCCCAGCTGCTGGGCCACCAGCGAGGCGGCCGCCTTGTCGATGCGCAGGTCGTGGGCCTGCATCTGGGCCATCACCCAGGTCTCGCGGTTCTTGGCCGGCGGGTCGGCGTCGACCACCTCGGCGTCGGCGGCCTTGAGCGCCTTGGTCAGGGTGGGCGGGATGTTGCCGAGCCGGGCGCCGGCCTCGGGGCTCCGCTCCCAGACGAGCACCAGGTCGGTGGTGTCGAGGGGATCGGCCAGGTAGGCGGTGAGGGGCTTGAGGGCATCGGCGTTGGGGAACCGGCCCATGTGGCGCGCCACCACGACCCGCCGCTCGGTGAGGAACGGCAGGGTGCTGGCCGCGTCGACGACGGCCTCCAGCTCGTAGTCCGGGCCGGCGTGCTCGTCGACCAGGAGACCCCGGTCGCCGTCGCCGACGAGCTTCTCGACCAGGCCGACGACGACCTCCTCGCGCAGGACGTCGTCGGTCCCCTTGACCAGCCGGATCGAGCCCACTCAGCCCTCCGTCGGGGCGCGCCCTGGCGCCGTCGGCCGGTGGGCCTGGATGGCCCGGATCACGACGGCGGCCCGGCGGGCCGCGGGATCGTCCTCGGCCACCGGCTCGCCCGCCACCGCCGCCAGCGAGGCCTCGATGGCGGCCGACGCAGCGGGGGGCAGGGGGTCGATGGGCACGGTGCTGGACAGTACCGCCCGGGCTCACGGCGCCCTCCCGACGACGGTCCGGTCGCCGTCGGACGTGGCGCTCAGCCCGCCCAGGCGCACCGCCGCCGGTGGGTCGCGGCCCATCCACCAGACCCGCCGGACCCGAGCCCGGTGGCGGGCGGCGTCGACCTCGTCGACGGCGGTCGGGCCCGGTCCCACGACCAGCAGGTCGACGGTGGTGACGCCGCCGAGGCGCAGGCCCTCGAGGGTGGCCGTCGGTCCGGTGCCGGGGGCGACGACGACCACGGTGGCCCCCGCCCGCCAGACCTCGACCCCCGGCGCCGGCTCGGCCCGGGTCGGTGGGTGGCGCAGGGCGACGCCCGGGCTGACCAGGGCGATCACCGCGACCAGGGCGGCGACGATCCGGACGGGCCGTGTCGGCGGACGCACCCGCTCGGGCAGGGCGGGACCGGCCAGCGCGGCCAGGGCCAGGGCGGTGACCTCGGGAGCGCCGAGCCGGCCCAGCGGCACGCTCGCCGCCCCCCGGGCCACGAGGGCCAGGCCGTCGAGGGCGAGCCGGGTGGGCAGGTGGGCAGCGGGCGCCAGGCCCGGGACCAGTCCGGCGACGATCCCAGCCGGCAGGCCCCACGTCATGACCAGGGCCGCCGCCGGGGCGGCCAGGAGGTTGGCCACGACCCCGGCCACCGGCACCCCGTCGAAGCTGGCCACCACCAGCGGGGCCACGCCGAGCTGGGCGGCGGCCGACACGGCCACCGGCAGGACCACGACCGGCGGACCGGGCAGGGCGGCGGCCAGGCGGGGGCCGAGGACGAGGATGCCCAGCGTCGCCGCCACCGAGAGGTGGAAGCCGGTGGAGCCGACGAGCAGCGGGTCGACCAGCAGACAGGCGGCCACGGCCAGGCCGAGGAGCTGCAGCCCCGGCGTCGGCCGGCCCCGGGCGGCAGCGAGGGCGGCGCCCCCGGCCATGGCCACGGCGCGCAGCACCGACGGCTCGCCCCGGGTCAGGACGACGAACAGCGCCAGCAGCACGGCCACGCCGACCGCCCGGCCACCGATCGACAGGCGGCGCAGCGCCGGTCCGGCCAGGGCCAGCACGAAGGCCACGTTCTGGCCCGACACGGCGAGGAGGTGGGAGAGGCCCGAGCCGCGGAAGTCGTCGACCATCGTCGCCGGCTGGTCCCGGTCGTCGCCCAGCACCAGGCCGAGGTAGAGCGACCGCCGGTCGGCCCCCATGGGTGCGGCCCCGTCGGCCAGCAGCCGGCGGACCCGGTTGGCCACCGCCCACGGCACCGCGGCCGCCGGACCCGGCGAGGCCCGGGCGACGACCACGCGGCCGGACACGTGGCGGACCCGGAGCCACGGCGCGTCGGCGGGCGGCGGGCCGAGGCGGCCGGCGATGCGGATCCGCTCCCCCGCCAGCCGGACGGCGATGACCTCGGCGGCGGCCCCGTCGGCCTCCAGGAGCACGAGCCGGCCCCGGAGCCGGGCGATCGCCTCGACCCGGCCGAAGCGGGTCTCGGGATCGCTCACCAGCGTGACCGGCCCCTCGACCGACGACCGGGCCGGTGGCGCCAGCCCGGCCTCGGCCCGGGCCCCCAGGGCGGAGGCGGCGAGGGCGGCCGCCCCGACCAGCAGCAGGGGCCGGCGCACCGCCAGGGCGACCAGGGCCACCCCGGCCGGGACGAGGAGCGACAGCGGGTGGGCGACGACGCAGCCCCCGGCCACGGCGGCGGCGAGCAGCAGGGCCCCGGCCGGGGTCAGGGCCCGCTCGTCGCCCGGCGGCTCGGGGACGCCGACCGGAGCGAGGCCGCTCATGGCCGCGCTCACACCGTCACCAGCGGCGAGATCTCGGCCAGCTTGGCCTCGCCGATGCCGCGGACGTCGAGCAGGTCCTCGACCGTGGTGAAGCCGCCGTTCTCCTCCCGGAAGGCGACGATGGCGGCGGCGATGGCCGGACCGACGCCGGGCAGCTCGTCGAGCTCGGCCTCGGTGGCCGTGTTGAGGTCGATCGGCGCCGGCGGGCCGTCGTCCTCCCCCGGTGGGGCCGGTCCGGCGTCGGCCGGCGCGCCCTGGTCCGGGCCGACGACCGGCGGTGGGTCGAGCTCGCCCAGGTGGGGCACGTAGACGCGGGCGCCGTCGGCCAGCGGGGCGGCCAGGTTGATCCGGGCGCCGTCGGCGTCGGGGGCGAGGCCGCCGGCGGCCCGGACGAGGTCGTCGACCCGGGCGGAGGGCTCGAGGGTGTAGACGCCGGGCCGGGCCACGGCGCCGGCGGCGTGGACCACGACGTCGGCCGGTGGGACCGACGACGTCGACGAGGCGTCACCGGGCGCGCCGGTGGCACCGGCGGACGGGTCGGCGGCGGCGGGGTCGGACGTCGAGGCCATGGGGAGCGTCTCCTCGACGGGTGGCGGGGCCGGGCGGAGGAGCCACAGCCCCACCAGCACGGCGACGAGGGCGACGGCGATCCACGCCCCGACCCGGACGTCGAGCCCCGCCCGCTGCCGCACGGCGTCCAGCCACGGCGGCAGCGGGGACGGCCCGCGCCGGCCCGGCGGCACCCGGTCGAACGGTGGGGGCAGGCCCGGCGGGCCGAGGGCGGCGCTCGGGGCGGGCCACGGATCGGGCGGGGGGTCGGGATCGGGGGCAGGGGGTTGCGGCACGGGGCCTCCCGGGCGGGCGATCGCCGGGGCGCGCCGGCGAGATCGGGGGGTGCACGGGGGAAGTGCCGCACCGGCCGTCGCCGGTTGCGTGGGGGGAGCATACGGCCCCCCTGTGACAGCGGAGCGGCTAGAGGTCCGGCCGGCGGGCCCGCCACTCGGCCTCGACCTCCAGGCCGATGCGGCGGTAGGCCGGCCAGTGGGGCCAGCCCTGGAGGCGCAGGCGGGCGTAGTCGCCCAGGTAGAGCAGGGCGAAGCCCAGGACGCCGTGACGGCGCCACTGGCGCACGTGCTCCTCCTCGTGGCGCAGGAGGTGGGCCGAGGAGGCGGCGCGGCGGCGCACCGACACGACCGGGCCGATCGTGATGGCCGCCGCCCCCGGCGGGACCGGCCCGCCGATCCAGAGCCAGTAGCCGTCGCCCCGGCGGATGGTCACGGCTGCGCCCGACCCGGAGGCCGGGCGTCGGTGACCCACCCGGGGGCGGAGGCCCGGCGGCGGGGCATCGGGTCAGAAGAGCTTGGCGGTGAGGGCCTTGCGGTACGTGGCGGTGCGGGGGTCATCGGGGCCGAGGACCTCGAAGAGGTCGAGCAGCTCGCGGCGGGCGTCGTCGTCGGCGGCGGCCCGGTCGAGCAGGTCGTCGAGGCGGCGGTCGACGTCGTCGTCGGCCGGGGAGACGGCACCGGTCCGGGCCCGGGCCGCGATCTGGCGGCTGGCGGTCGACTCGGGGATGCGGGCGAGCAGCTCGAGGGCCTCGTCGGGGCGGTCGTCGTCGACCATGGCGCCGGCCAGGGCGAGAGTGACCTCCTCGTTGCCCGGGTCGAGCTCGAGGGCGAGCCGCAGCGAGGGGATGTCGCCCTGGGCGAGCAGCCGGGCCACCTCGCCCTCCTCGGCGGTGGGCAGCAGGCCGTCGACGAAGGCCTGGACGGCGTCCTTGCCCTGGGCGCCGACGAAGCTGTCGATCACCTTGCCGTTGCGCAGGCCGAACACCGCCGGGATGCCCTGGACCCGGAAGGCCTGCGACACCTGCGGGTTCTCGTCGACGTTGACCTTGGCCAGCACGACGTCGCCGTCGGCGGCCTCCACGACCTCGTCGAGGATCGGGCCGAGGGTGCGGCACGGGCCGCACCAGGGCGCCCAGAGGTCCACGACGACGGGCACCTCCTTCGAGCGCTCGATCACGTCCTGCATGAAGGTGGCGTCGGTGACGTCGACCATCCCGGCCCTCCGGTGTCGCTGGGTAACGGCCCCAACGCTACCGGCGTCCTCCCGTCCCACTAACCTGCGCCCGTGCCTGACAGCCCGGGGGGGCGGGGTGGCCCTCTCCACGCGCTCCTGACCGCCATCGACATCGGCGACGAGATCGTCGCCCGGGAGACGCTCGCGCAGCACCCCGAGGTGGCCGGGACCCGGGCGCGGGGCGCGTCGGTCCTGCGGCTCGCCGCCTACGCCCACATGGCCGACCTCTGCGCCGACCTCCTGGCCGCCGGGGTGGAGGTCGACGTCTTCGACGCCGCCGCCCTCGGGTTGACCGACGACCTGGTGGCCCGGCTCGACGAGGACCCGGCCCGCCGTGACGCGGTGTCGGAGGACGGTTTCACGCCGCTCCACCTCGCCGCCTTCTTCGGGCACGTGCGGGCGACCGAGCTGCTGCTCAACCGGGGTGCCGACTGCGATCCGGTGTCGGCCAACCCGCTGGCGGTCCACCCGATCAACTCGGCTGCGGCCGGGTCGCACGTGGTGGTCGTCCACCTGCTGCTCGACCACGGGGCCGACGCCGACGCCTGCATGAGCGACGGCTACCGCCCCCTCCACGCCGCGTCCCACAACGACCGGCCCGACATGGTGCGGCTGCTGCTCGACCGGGGCGCCGACCCCAACGCCCGCAACGAGCTGGGCGAGACCCCGGCCGACGTCGCCGTCAGCGCCGAGGTCAAGGCGATCTTCGCCGCCCTCTAGCCCTCGACCAGGGCGGCGAGGCGGGGCCGGGAGCGGTCGATCTCGTCCCGCAGCAGGCGGTCGGCGACCGGCGTGAACATCGTCCCGCCGTAGTGGAGCCGCATGACCAGGAGCGACGAGGTGCCGTCGGGCCCGGCGGGGGCGACCGAGGCCCGCAGGATCCACGGCGAGTGGGAGCGGCCGTCGTGCTCGCGACGCTCGAAGGTCGCCTGCTCGGGGACGTCGTGCACGGTCCGCACCATCCGCAGCCGCTTGGCCCGGGCGAGCGGCCCGATCCGGGCGCGGAGGTCGATCGACCAGGCTGGGCCCTCGTCGTCGGCGTGGGGCTCGACCGGCTCGGCCCGGCTGACCAGGCCCAGCCACTCCGGGTAGCGGCCCAGGTCGTCGATCCAGGCGAAGACGGCGGCGGGTGGGGCCTGGGCCTCCATCTCGGCGGTCACGTCCACGCCGGCCAGCATGTCAGGGGCGGGGCACGTGACCGGGATCGTCGCGCTCGGGGGCCAGGGCGTAGGGGCGGACGACGGCCAGGACGCCGCCGTCGACGCTCACCCCGGCGGGCACCCGCACCAGCTCGTTGCTGACGCCCCAGGTCGAGCCGTAGGGCAGGTGGGCGCCGGTGAGCGGCCAGCGCAGCCCGGTGGTCGTCACCTCGTCGACCGGCCCGCCGAGGGGGATCAGCGACACCAGCTCGCCGACCCGGCCGTCGATCGGGACCTGGTCGACGGTGATGGCGACGTGGGCCGGCCCCATCCAGGCCTCGACCCGACGGGCCGGCGTGGCCACCGACGCCAGGGCGGCCATGGTGGCCAGGGCGTGGTCGAGCCGGCCGCCGTGCCCGCCGACCAGCACCAGGTGGTCGGCGCCCCTCCCCCACGCCGCGTCGAGGGCCAGCTCGACGTCGGTGGCGTTCTTGTCCCGGGGCACGGCGACGACCTCGGCGCCGGCGGCCCGGACGGCGTCGACCGTGGCGGGGGCGACCGAGTCGAGATCGCCGACGAGGACGTCGACGCCGAGACCGAGGGCGACGGCGTGGTCGGCCCCGGAGTCGGCGGCCACGACGAGGTCGGCCGCCGGCAGGACGCGCCCGGCGAGGAGGTCGGGGTGGGGCGGGTCGCCGCCGGCGACGACCAGGACGGTGCGCATCGAGGCCAACCTCGGCTGGTCCCATGGCGCTGACCGTCGATCCGCGGGCCGTGCTGCGCGCCGCGGTGCGGGCGGTCGAGCCGGCCGGCGAGGGTCCGCCGGCGACGGTCGCCGACCTGGTCGACGTGACCAGCGCCGATCCCGGGCTGTTCGGGCCCGACAGCGCGGCCTGGCGGCTCCACGGCGACGCGGCCACGGTGATCGGCGGGTTCCGGTCGCTGCTGCTGCAGGCCCTCCACCCGTCGGTCATGGCCGGCGTGGCCCAGCACTCGTCCTACCGGGACGACCCCTTCGGCCGGCTGGAGCGGACGTCCCGCTTCGTCGTGGCCACGGTCTTCGGCACCACCGCGGATGCGGAGCGGGCCGCCCGCACGGTGCGCCGGGTCCACCGCCGGGTGCGGGGCACGACCGCCGACGGCACGCCCTACGACGCCTCCGACCCCGAGCTGGTGGCCTTCGTCCACGCCACCGAGGTCGACTCCGTCCTCGCCGCCAACCGGGCCTACGGCCGGGACCGCCTCGACACGGAGGACGCCGACGCCTACTGCGCCGAGATGACCGCGGTGGCCGCCCTCCTCGGCGCCGAGGTCCCGACCACGGCGGCGGGGACGACCCGCTGGCTGGCCGACCGCCGGCCGGAGCTGCGTCTCACCGCCGACGGCCGCTCGACGGTCCGCTTCCTGCTCAACCCCCCGCTCCCCCTGCTGGCCCGGCCCGCCCACGCCGCCGTGGCCAGCGCCGCGGTCGGCCTCCTCCCCTGGTGGGCCCAGGCCGCGCTACGCCTGCCGGCCGTGCCGCCGGTCGACGCCCTGGTGGTGCGGCCGTGGGTCAACGCCGGCCTGGCCGCCTTCCACTGGGCCTTCCCACCGGGCGCCTCGCAGCTGCAGGCCGCCCGCCGGGCCGCCATCACGGCGGGGCGAACCGCACCGGCACCGGCCTGACGTCCCACAGGCGGGGGTCGCCGCCGTCGATCGGGCGGGACAGCGACACCCCGCAGGCGCCGGCCTCGATGCACGTCTGGCCGTACTGGGCGGGGTCGATGGCCGGGACGGTCGCCATGGCCACCCCCTCGTCGTCGGCGGTGAGCAGCTCGAGCGTCATGCCGAAGCTGCAGTCGCCGGCCGCGTCGAGCAGGCAGGCCTCGACCCAGACCTCGCCGCCGGGCACCAGGCCGCGGACGGTGACGGCGACCGGATAGCCCGGGCGGAGCCCGGTGGTGGGCGTGACCTCGAGGTCGAGCGCTCCCGGTGGCGGCCCGCCGGCGAACCGGAGCGGGACCGGCGGGGACGTGCGGCCGTCCTCGGCAGCGACCACGAGGGTGCAGGCCACCTCGGCGCAGTCGACCGGCCCGTCGGGCCCCGGGAAGGTCCGCCAGACCGCGACCTCGGCCGAGAACCGGCCGTCCTCGGTCGGCAGGTCGTCGCCGGGGCTGTCGCCCTCCCAGGCGAGCGGCAGGCACCGATCGACCTCGGTCGAGGGCGGGCACAGGCTGGCCCCCCGGACCGAGCCCTCGAACCCCTCGCCCTCGACGGTGACGACCTGGCCGTGCTCGAGGCCGGTCGCCGGCGCCACCCCGACGTCGAGCTCGGGCGGCGGGCCGACGGGGGCGAAGCCGACGCCCACGATGCCCACCAGCTGGGGGCCCAGCGGCTCCTGGCCCGAGCCCTCGGGGACGCCCCGGTTGAAGAACACGCCGACGGCGCAGCGGACCGCCCGGCGGGCGCAGTCGATCGGGTCGTCCATGCCCACGTTGAGGACCTGGTCGACCGGGAACGTCGCCTCCGCCCGCCCGTCGCCGACGACGACCTCGCCCAGCTCGCCCGAGCTCTCGCACCGGTCGACGTCCGGCGACTGCCCCTCCAGAGGGGCGACGGCCATCACGTCGCCGGCGCACATGGCCAGCTCGACGAAGAGGCCCTCCTCGTCCGGGACGTCCTCGATCACGAGCCGGACCTCCTGGTCGTCGACCAGGCCGTCGGCCGGGGTGGCGGTGATGACGAGGCCCTCGGACACGCCGGGGGCCGGGCCCGCCACCTCCAGGGGGACGCTGGTCGTGGTGGCCACGGCGACGTCGTCGGCATCGTCGTCGCCGTCGCCCGCGGTCGCCGTGGCCACGACCGCGGCGAGGGCCAGGGCGACCAGGACGGCGGCGGCCACGGCCACCAGCGGGCGGCGGGACCGCCCGGGCGCCGCCTCCAGCCGGTCGAGGGCGGCCTCGACGTCGACCTCGGACCGCACCTGGGCCGTCAGGTCGGCGGCGGCGCCGCGCAGGATCTCGTCGACGGTCACGGATCGACCTCCTCGTCGGTGCCCAGCCGGGCGGCCAGCGCGGCCCGGGCCTGGTGGAGGTGGGCCTTGGCCGTGCCCGGCATGCAGCCGAGGCTCTCGGCCAGGTCGGCCACGCTCTCGTCCGCCAGGTAGTAGAGGACCAGGGCGTTGGCCTGCTGGCGGGGCAGGGTGCGGACGACCGCCCACACGTCGGCGGACACGACCGGGTCGGCCACCGGGTCGGGCTCGGGGCGATCCGGGCGGAAGGCCAGGCGGACCACGGCCCGCTGCTCCGAGCGGCGCCGGCGCCGGGCCGAGGTGGCGAGGTTCAGCGCCACCCGCCGCGACCAGGCGCCGGGCCGCTCGTAGGTCCCCACCACATCCCATCGCCGGTAGGCCCGCAGGAGCGCCTCCTGGGCCACGTCCTCGGCGTGGCCCCGGTCGCCCGACAGGGCCTGCACCATCGCCACCAGACGGGGGTACTCGTCCCGGAAGAACGGCCCGAAGGCCGGTGGTCCCACCGTCTCGGTCACGCAGCTCCCCTCGGTGCCGATGGTCGACGTCACGAAGGTCCCACACGCACCAGGGGGTCGGCGGGTGTAGTGGCGATGTCGTCGGCCCGGGTGCCGAGGCGGAGGCTGGCCACGACCAGGACGGCGCCGACGGCCTGGACCCACGTCACCGTCTCGCCGAGCAGGGCCACCGAGAGGACGATCCCGAACACCGGGATCAGGGTGAGGTAGGTGGCGGCCCGGGCGGCCGAGATGCGGGTCACGGCGGTCAGGTAGAGCCAGAACGGCAGGGCGTAGCCGAGGATGCCGGAGCCGGCGGCCCAGGCCAGGCCGGCGGGATCGGTGGGCGGGCCGGCGTCGCCGGTGGCCACCACGGCCACGAGGGCGACGACCACGACCAGGCCGAGGGCCCACACCTGGTGGGCCAGGGCGGTGCCGAGCGGCCCGGCCAGGTGGACGCGCCGGGACGCCAGCACGCCGTAGGTGGCGGCGGCGACCACACCGGCCACGACGAGGAGGTCGCCGGCCGGCGAGCGACCGTCGGTGGACGGGGCCAGCGAGACGAGGGCAGCGCCGACCGTGGCCCCGGCGACGACGGCGAGGAAGGGCCCGGTGGGGCGCTCCCGCAGGAGGAGCCAGGCGACCACCGGCACCACCGCCGGCTCGAGGCTGCCGAGGACGCTGGCGCTGGCCGCGCTGGTGAGGGCCAGGCCGGCGAGCGACAGGAGGTAGGCCACGCCCGGCTCCAGCAGCCCGACCCACCCCGGCCGCCAGGCGCCCCGGGTCGGCGTGCGGGTGAGGGCGACGGCGGCGGCGAGGACGGCGACCGAGGCCGTCATCTGGACGGCGAGGAGGGCGGAGGCCGACGACCTGGTCACGTCGAGGGCGTGCTTGGTGGCCACGACGCCGGCGGCCCAGGCGGCCGCGCAGCCGACCATCAGCCAGGCGCCCCGGCGAGACGGGCTCACGACGTCCCGGTGATCGTCACCGGGCAGCGGTCCTGGGGGCAGGCCTGCTCGTCGCACAGCCGGCACAGGTGGTCGCCCTCCTCGACCGTGCGGGGGACGACGGCGACCAGCCGCTCCAGGAGCGCCTCGACGTCGACGCCCGACCCGGCCAGCTCGGACCGGAGCACGGCGGCGTAGCGGCCGAGCGCCCCCACCCGGGCCCGGCGCTGGGCCTGGTACGCCACCTCGCCGTCGGACGTGAGCAGCAGCGCCACCCGGCGGCCGTCGACCCCCGGGCCCCGGGAGACCAGGCCGGCGGCCTGCAGCCGGTCGACGACCCGCACGGCGCCCGGGTGGGTGAGGTCGAGGGCCGCCCGGACCTGGCCGATGCTCAACCCGGTGCCCTGCCGCCGGCCCTCGCCGCCGACGGGGCCCGCCGCCACCTAGACGTCGGACAGGCCCGACGCCCCCCGCATGGCCTCCTGCTGGCCCTCGGCCAGGGCGATCCCCAGGGCGCCGAGCAGGTTGGTGGTGCGATCACGACCCATGCGTCGATCATATGACTCGATCATATGTCTGTCGAGGGTACGGTCGGGGCATGCGCCGCACCCTGTTCGCCGAGGAGCACGACCAGTTCCGCTCCAGCGTCCGCACCTTCGTGGAGAAGGAGGTGGTCCCGTCCTTCATCGAGTGGGAGGCGGCGGGCATCGTGCCCCGGGAGCTGTTCACCACCGCCGGGGCGGCCGGGTTCCTGGGCATGGACGTGCCCGAGCAGTACGGCGGGGGCGGGGTCGACGACTTCCGCTTCAACCTGATCCTCGGCGAGGAGCTGGCCTACGCCGGGACGGGCGGCGCCGGGCTGGGCCTGACCCTCCACAACGACATCTGCCTCCCCTACTTCCTCTCGCTGTGCACCGAGGAGCAGAAGCAGCGCTGGCTGCCGGGCATCTGCTCGGGCGAGCTGATCACCGCCATCGCCATGACCGAGCCCGGCATCGGGTCCGACCTGGCGTCGATGGGCACCACGGCGATCCGCGACGGCGACCGCTACGTCGTCAACGGCTCGAAGACCTTCATCACCAACGGCATCAACGCCGACCTCGTCATCACCGCCGTGAAGACCGACCCCAGCCAGCGCCACAAGGGCATGAGCCTCGTCGTGGTCGAGCGGGGCATGGACGGCTTCGAGCGGGGCCGCAACCTGGAGAAGGTCGGGCTCCACAGCCAGGACACCGCCGAGCTGTTCTTCACCGACGTGTCCGTCCCGGTCGAGAACCTGCTCGGGACCGAGGGCCAGGGCTTCGTCCACCTGGTGCACAACCTCCCGCAGGAGCGGCTGTCGATCGCCGCCGCCGGGGTCGCCGCCGCCGAGGCCGCCCTGGGCTGGACCCTCGACTACGTCAAGGAGCGCACCGCCTTCGGCCAGCCCGTCGGGTCGTTCCAGAACAGCCGCTTCGAGCTGGCCACCATGCGCACCGAGATCGACCTGGCCCGGGTGTTCGTCGACCGCTGCGTGGAGGCCCTCGACGCCGGCGAGCTGACCGCCGAGGAGGCGGCCGAGGCCAAGTGGTGGTGCACCGAGCTGCAGAAGCGGGTGGTCGACCGCTGCCTCCAGCTCCACGGCGGCTACGGCTACATGCTCGAGTACCCGATCGCCCGGGCCTACCTCGACGCCCGCATCACGACGATCTACGGCGGCACCACCGAGATCATGAAGGAGATCGTGGGCCGGTCCCTCGGCGTCTGACCGCCCGTGTGACTACCGTCTCGCCCCGACCGTGAAGGGGGTGGTCGGATGGACCGATCGCGCACGTCAGCCGGGATGCTCGCCACGCTGGCCGGGCTCGTCGGCGCCGCCGGGCTGGTGCACCTCGCCGTGGTGCCGGCCCACGTGGCCGAGTGGCCGGGCGAGGGGCGGGCCTTCGCCGTGCTCGCCGTGGCCCAGCTGGGCCTGGCCGTGCTCCTCGTCGCCCGGCCCTCCCGGGAGGCGCTGGCCCTCGTCGTGCCCGTCCAGGCCGTGGCCGTCGCCGGCTGGGCGTGGAGCCGCACCTCGGGCCTCCCCTTCGGGCCGAACCCCGACGTGGCCGAGGACGTCGGCTGGCTCGACGGGCTGACCACCGGCGCCGAGGTCCTGGCGGTGCTCGTGGCCGTCGGGCTGCTGGTGGCGACCCGGCGCGATGCAGTGCCGCCCGTCGACGCCGAGCGGATCCGGCTGAGCCGTCCGGTGCGGGTCGGGCCGCCCCCGGCGTGGGGCGTGGGGTTGGCCGCGGTGCTCGTCGCCGGGTCGATCGGGCTGGCCGCCTCGCCCGCCGGGCAGCACTCCCACGGCGCCGAGGGCGGCCACAGCCACGGCGGCCCGGGCGCCGGCGAGCCACAGCTGGCCGCCCCGCTCGACCTGGCCACCGCCGACGCCCTGGGCGCCGAGCTGACCGAGGCCCGCCAGGTCGCCCTCCGGTACCCGACCGTCGCCGACGCCCGCGACGCCGGGCTGCTCCAGGCCGGTGAGTTCATCCCCGGGAGCGCTGCCCACTACGTCGACATCGCCCAGGGCATGGCCACCGAGTTCGACATCGAGAAGCCGCTCGCCTGGCTGTACTCGGGCACCGAGCCCGACTCCCGCCTCGTCGGGATCATGTACTACCTGGTCACCGATGACCCGGGGGCCCAGCCGACCGGGTTCACCGGGCCGCTCGACACGTGGCACGTCCACTCCGGGGCCTGCTACCGCATCGAGGGCGACGGCACGATCCACGTCCCCTTCTCGCCCGACGCCGGGGTCGAGCGGTCGGCCTGCGAGGCGGTCGAGGGGGCCGAGTTCATCGAGCAGACCGGGTGGATGGTCCACGCCTGGGTCGTCCCCGGCTGGGACAGCCCGCTCGGCGTGTTCAGCCACGACAACCCCAACATCCTCTGCGCGGACGGCCGCGCCCAGGTCGCCGACATGGCCGCCGGGTGCGTCGGCACCTGAGGGCGGCGGCCGCCGTCGCCCTGCTGCTGGCCGCCTGCTCGTCGTCGTCCGACTCGTCCTCCCCGTCCTCGTCCTCGACCACCGGCGCCCCTCCCGCCACCGGCGTCGCCGACGGCCGCTGCGGCACCGGGCTGCCCCCGGAGGTGGAGGCCGACGCCGGCGGCTGGCCGCTGCCCAACGGGGACCCGGGGAACACCCGCGCGGTGGTCGACGCGCCCATCACCGCGGCGACGATCGACCGGCTGGAGGAGGCCTGGACCTACGACGTCCCCGGCAACGCCATGTTCGGCAACCTGACGACCAACCCGGTGGTGGTCGGCGGCCGGGTCCACGTCGGCGCCCTCGACGGCAGCACCCACGTGCTGGACCTGGAGGACGGCGCTTCGGTGTGGTCCGAACGGCGCGAGATCACCGTCTTCGGCCCGGCCGGAGCGGCGGTCGGGTGGGGCGCGGTGTACGGCATCTCCACCGCCACCACGGTCGTGGCCCAGGACGCCGACGACGGCACCGTGCTGTGGGAGCGCGACCTCGGCGTGGCCGAGGGCAACCAGGTCGACATGGCCCCGGCCCTCGTCGGCGGGTGCGTCCTGGTGTCGACCCAGGCCCTCTCCCCCGGCTCGCGGGGCACGCTCTACGCCCTCGACCACGCCTCCGGCGAGGTGGTGTGGCAGGTCGAGACCGTGCCCGACGACATGTGGGGGAACCCCGAGGTCAACCACGGCGGCGGCGCCTGGTACCCGCCCGCCGTCGACCCGGCGACCGGCACCAGCTACTGGGGCACGTCGAACCCGTGGCCGTCGCCGGGGGCGCCCGGCTTCCCCGCCGGGGCCAGCCGGCCCGGGGCCAACGAGGACACCAACAGCCTCCTCGCCATCGGCGGGGACGGGGCGGTGGCGTGGAAGCACCAGGTCTTCGCCCACGACATCTGGGACCGGGACATGGTCCTGACGATGCTGACCGAGGACCCGTCGGGCGCGCCGGTCGTCGTGCACACCGGCAAGGGCGGCCACGTCCTCGGCTACGACCCGGCGACCGGAGAGGTGCGCTGGGAGGTCGAGGTCGGGATGCACGAGAACGACGACGTCACGACCTTCGACGAGCCGACGACGGTCCTGCCCGGTGTGCTCGGCGGGGTCGAGACCCCACCGGCGGCGGCGGACGGGGTCGGCTACTTCGCCGTCGTCAACGCCGCCTCGACCTACGACTCACCCGAGCAGACCTTCAACCTGAACCCGCAGCTGGGGACGCATCCGAGCACGCTCGTCGCCCTCGACCTGGCGACCGGCGAGGAGCGGTGGGCGGTCGACCTCCCCGGCGACGCCCTGGGCGCCGCCACCGTGGTGGGCGACCTCGTGCTGACGTCGACCTACCAGGGCCTGCTCCTCGCCCACGACCGCGAGACGGGCGAGGAGGTGTGGCGCCGGGAGGCGGGTGGCGCCGTCAACGGGTGGCCGGCGGTGGTGGGTGACACCATCGTCTGGCCGATCTCCGGTGGCGACGTCTCCCACCTCCTGGCGCTGCGCCTCGGCTGACCGCTACTTGCCGGTCAGCTTGTCCTTGACCGCATCGATGGCGCCGGTGACCTTCTCCTTCACGTCACCGCTGGCCTGGTCGACCTTGCCCTCGTTCTTGAGGTCCTGGTCGCCGGTGAGGCTGCCGGCGGCCTCCTTGATGCGGCCCTTGGCCTGATCTGCGTTCCCACTCATGGATCTGCTCCTTCGGTTGGCGAACGGTCGGGCCCCTACCCGTCACCTCCGCCGGGGAACGTTTCTCGGCGCGTGGCGGGTGCCACGGCGTCGGTAGCGTCGCCCGGATGAGGAGATCGGCGGGCCACCGGGCCGTGCTGGGCGCGTTCACCGCCCTGGGGTTCGCCGTCGGCAGCTGGGGGGCGCGCATCCCCGACGTCAAGGACGAGCTCGACCTGACCGAGGGGGCGCTGGGCACGGCCCTGCTCGGCCTGTCGGTCGGCGCCGTCGCCGGGGCGTGGCTGGGCGGTCTGCTCGTCCGCCGGCTCGGGTCCCGGCGGGTCGTCGCCGGCGGGTGGGTCGTGGTCGGGCTGTTCGTCGTGCTGCCCGGGCTGGCCGGGTCGTGGGGGTCGCTGCTGGCCGCCGAGCTGGCCCTGGGGTTGGCCATCGGGGTGCTCGACGTGTCGATGAACGGGGCCGGCGTGCAGCTCGAGCACGACGCCGACGAGCCCCTCCTCAGCGGGCTCCACGCCGGGTGGAGCGGTGGCGTCCTGCTCGGGGCCGGGCTCGGTGCGCTGGCCGTCGCGGCGGACCTGGCGGTGGACGTCCACCTCGTGCTGGCCGCCGTCGTCGTGCTGGCCACCGCCGCCGCCCTGGCCCGGCAGGTCCCCGACGGGCGCATCGAGCACCTGTCCGACCCGGCCTCGCCGGTCGATGCGTCGGCGGCCGTGCCCCGGCGGGGCCGTCTCGCCGCCCTGGCCGCCATCAGCGGCTGCGTGTTTCTGGCCGAGGGGGCGCTGCTCGACTGGTCGGGCGTGCTGGTGCGGGAGGACCTCGACGGCGGTGCCCTGCTCGGCGCCCTGGCCGTCACCGGCGTGTCGGCCGGCGGGCTGGCCGGCCGGCTGGTCGGCGACCGGCTGGCGACGGCGTGGGGTGCGGCCCGGCTGGTGCGGGTCGGCGTGGCGGCGGCGACCGTCGCCCTGGCCCTGTCGCTGCTCAGCCCGATCGCCGTGCCGGTGCCGCTGCTCCTCGTCGTCATCGGCGCCGGGCTGGCGCCGGCCGTGCCCCTCGCCTTCGCCGCCGCCGGTCGCCTGCGGGGCGAGCACGGCATCGCCGTGGTCACCACCGCCGGCTACGGCGCCTACCTGGGCGGCCCCGGCATCATCGGCGGCCTGGCCCACGCCACCGCCCTGAGGTGGGCCCTCGTCCTCCCGCTGGCGTTGGTCGCCACCGTCTGGCTCCTGGCCTGGTCGACGACCGACTAGCGGCGGAGGAGGTCCTTGGCGATGTGGGTGATCTGGATCTCGTCGGTGCCGGCGTAGATCTGGAGGACCTTGGCGTCACGGGCGAGCTGCTCGACGCGGAACTCGCTCATGTAGCCGTTGCCGCCGAAGAGCTGGACGGCCTCCATGGCCACCTCGGTGGCGGCGCGGGCCGAGTAGAGCTTCATGGCCGAGGCCTCGGCGAGGGTCATGGTGTGGCCGGCGGCGCTCATCTCGATGGTGCGGAACACCAGGTTCTGCACGTTGAGGCGGGCGACCTCCATCCGGGCCAGCTTGTCCTGGATCAGCTGGAACTCGCCGATCGGCTGGCCGAACTGGACCCGGTCCTTGGCGTACTGCACCGACAGGTCGAGGCACTCCTCGATCATCCCGAGGGCCATGGCGGCGACGCCGGAGCGCTCCTGCATGAAGGTGGCCTTGGCCCCCTCCCGGCCCCCCTTGGACACGTCCTCGGTCTCGCCGACGAGGCGGTCGATGCCGACCCGCACGTCGTCGAGGAAGAGCTCGCCGGTGGGCGAGCTGTGCATGCCCATCTTGCGGAGCGGCTTGGACTGCTCCAGGCCCGGCATCCCCTTGTCGAGCACGAAGGAGAGGATCTTGCGCTCGGAGGGGTCGTTGCCCTCGTCGAGCTTGCAGATGAAGACGATCGTGTCGGCGTAGGGGCCGTTGGTGATGAAGGTCTTGGAGCCGTTGAGGACGTACTCGTCGCCATCGCGCTTGGCGCTGGCCTTCATCGAGCCGAAGGCGTCGGAGCCGGAGCCGGGCTCGGTGATGGCCCAGGCGCCGATCTTCTCGAGGGTCAGCAGCTCGGGGACCCAGCGCTCCTTCTGGGCGATCGTGCCCTTGGAGGAGATGGCGGCGGACGTGAGTCCCATCGACACGCCCATGGCGGTGACCATGCCCGGGCAGACCCGGCACAGCTCGATGATCGGGATCAGGGTCAGCGACGAGGCACCGCCGTCGCCGTCGCCCCGCTTGGGCTTCTCCGGCGGGGTCTCGCCGGCCTCGAGGGCGGCGGCCACCGACTTCTCGAACTCGATGCCCTTGGCGAAGCGGTCACGGGCGGCGGCGTCCATGCCGAAGTCCTTGAACAGCTTGCGGAGGACGTCGTAGGGCGGGGTGTCGCCGTGCTCGAACTCGTCGATCCGGGGACGGATCTCCTTGTCGATGAACTGGCGCACGGCCCCGCGCACCATCTCCTGCTCGTCCGTCCACTGGTACATGGCGGCAGGCTACGTGCCACTTGACCGAGCGGTCTAGACGCCCCGGCGAGCAAGCGACCTGCGAGGATCGGCCGATGCCCCGTGCCCTGCTGATCATCCTCGCCGGGGGCCAGGGCTCACGGCTCGACGTGCTCACCGTCGGGCGGGCCAAGCCCAGCCTCCCGGTCGGCGGGACGTTCCGGCTAATCGACCTGATGCTGTCGAACGCCTCGAACAGCGGCCTGACCGACGTCTGGGTCGTCCAGCAGTACGAGCCCCACCTGCTCAACGAGCACGTGGCCGGCGGGCGGCCGTGGGACCTCGACCGGAGCCGGGGCGGGCTGCGGGTCCTGCCGCCGTTCCAGGGGGCCGACGGGGAGGGCTTCGCCGAGGGCAACGCCGACGCCCTGGCCCGCCAGAGCCGGCTGATCGAGGCGACCGCCCCCGACGTCGTGCTGGTGGCCAGCGCCGACCACCTGACGGCCATCGACCTGGCCGCCGTCGTCGCCGTCCACACCGCCAAGGGCTCGGACCTCACCGTCGTCACCACCGAGCTCCAGCGGTCGCAGGACCCGACCCGCCACGCCCTCGTCGACGTCAACGCCAGGGGCCGGGTGACCGGGCTGGTCTACAAGCCCGACGAGCCGCCCCACCGCACCGCCGCCACCGAGGTGTTCGCCTACGACACCGGCGTGCTGCTGGAGACGATGGCCACGCTCCAGCGCGACCTCGGCGAGGGCGAGAGCCTGGGCGACTACGGCGAGACGCTCGTGCCGGCGGTGATCGAGCGGGGCCAGGCCCACGCCTTCGCCCACGAGGGGCACTGGCGCGACCTGGGCACCCCCGAGGCCTACCTCGACGCCCAGCTCGAGCTGCTGAAGCCCCGGCCGCCGTTCCGCCTCGACGACCCCGCCTGGCCGATCCTCTCCCCCGCCGTGTCCCGGGCCCCGGCCCGGATCGAGCGCACGGCGCAGGTCGACGGGTCGTGGATCAGCCCCGGCGCGGTGGTGCGGGGCACCGTCGTGGGATCGATCGTCGGGCCCGGCGTGGTGGTCGAGCGCGACGCCGAGGTCCGCCACAGCGTGCTGTTCGACGACGTCCACGTGGGACGCGGCGCGACCGTCGCCCGGGCCGTGCTGGCCGAGGACGTGCGCATCGGCGCCCGCAGCCGGATCGGTTCGCCCAACGCCCGCCACCCCGTGCTGGTCGGCGCGGCGCGCCGCCTGGCCGCCGGGACCGAGGTCGCCGCCGGCACCCACCTCGACCCGGCCCACGCCGAGCCGCCGCTGCGGTAGGCCCCTGACCTGCCACGATGGCGGCGTGCTGCGCCGAACGACCGTGCTGGTCGCCGCCCTGGTCCTGCTGGCGAGCTGCTCCGGGGCGGAGCCGACGGCGATCACCCGGGGGGTCGGCGACCCGAGCACGAGCACGACCGTCGACGGGTCGACCCCCGCCCTGCCGCCCGCCGACGACGACATCGGCCCGGACCGGCCCGGCGACCACGCCGCCCTGTCGCCCTGGGAGGGCTGCACCGACGGCTTCGCCTGCGCCACCCTCACCGTCCCCCGCGACTGGGCCGACCCCGACGGCGACACCATCGAGCTGGCCGTCACCCGTCACGAGGCCACCGGCGACCGCATCGGGTCGCTGCTGATCAACCCCGGCGGACCGGGCGCCTCGGGCGTCGGCTTCGTCCAGGGCTTCGTGGACGGCGGCCTCCCCGACGGCCTGGCCGACCGCTTCGACATCGTGTCGTGGGACCCGCGGGGCATCGGTGGCGACAACCGGGTCGACTGCACGACCGACGAGGAGTGGCTGGCCCCGGACATCGACCCGACGGTCGAGGACCAGGCCGACGTCGACGCCATCCGGGCCGAGGCCACCGATGCGGTGGCGGCCTGCGAGGAGGCGGCCGGCGACCTGCTGGCCGTGGTCGGCACCCGGGCGACCGTCCGCGACCTCGACGCCCTGCGCGCCCTGCTCGGCGACGAGACCCTCACCTACCTCGGCTACAGCTACGGCACGACGATCGGGATCGAGTACCTGCGCCTGTACCCCGACCGGGTGCGGGCCATGGTCCTCGACGGCGTGGCCGTCCCCGGCGTCGACCCGCTGGAGGATGCCCACACCCAGGCCCAAGGCTTCGAGCGCACCCTCGACGCCTACCTCGACGGCTGCGCCGACCGGGACACCTGCCCGCTGGGCGACGACCCCGAGGCCGCCCTCCTCGCCCTGGTCGACGACCTGGAGGAGGAGCGCATCCCGGCCTCGTACCAGCTGGGCGCCGGCTCCGAGCCCCGGGAGGGCACCCTCGGCGTGGGCGAGCTCTACATCGCCGTGGCCTCGGCCCTCTACGACGACGCCGCCTGGCCGACCCTCGACCAGGGGCTGGCCGAGGCGATCGAGGACGGCCAGGGCCGCACCCTCCTCGCCCTCCGCGACCAGTACCTCGGGCGGGTGGAGGACGGGAGCTGGCTCGACGACGCCGACGCCCGGGGCACGATCCGCTGCGCCGACCAGGCGTCGCGGTCCGGCGAGCCCGAGGGCGACCTCTCCCTGGCCGAGGACTGGGCCGACGAGCTGCCCTTCTGGGGCGCCTGGTTCGGCACCGGCCTGCCCGGCTGCTGGGGCGCGCCGCCCGCCGCCGACCCGCTCCTGCCCCTGGCCGAGGAGGACCTGGCCGGCGTGCCGCCCGTCGTCGTGATCGGCACGACCAACGACCCGGCCACGCCCTACGAGCAGGCCGAGGATGCCGCCCGGCTGATCCCGGGCTCGGTGCTGGTCACCTACGAGGGCGACATCCACACCGCCTACCGCTCGCTGTCCGACTGCGTCGACGACGCCGGCACCGCCTACCTGGTCGAGCTCACCGTCCCACCGTCGGGTCTTCGCTGCTGACGAGGTCGGCCAGGCCGCGGCGGCCGTCGACGCCGAGCTCGGCGTAGGCCCGGTGGAGGTGGTTCTCGACGGTGCGGGTGGAGATGCCCAGCCGCTCGGCCACCTCCTGGTTGCTCAGCCCCTTCGCCGCCAGCAGGACGACCTCGCGCTGGCGGGGCCCGAGGGCGGAGAGGGCGCCACCGGCCGCCACCGGCTGCTCGGCCCCGCCCTCGCACCGCTCGGCGCTGCGGGCGGCCCGCTCCTCGGCCGTGCGGGCCAGGCCGCGCTGGCCGAGCCGGACCGCCTCGGCGGCCACGGCCCGGGCCACGACCACGGCGGTGCGCGCCGCGCCGGCCCGGTCGAAGGCCTCGGCGGCCGCCAGCCGGGCGTCGAGGTCCCGGCCGAGGACGGCGTTCCCGTCGGCGATGCGGGCGAGGTGGAGGGCGCCGTCGACCGCGTCGCCGACGCGGGCCAGCTCGTCGGCGGCGGTGCCGATCGCCCGCCGTGACGATCCGGTCAGCACGACCTCGTGCCACAGGACGACCGCGGCGCCCATCGCCCCGTCGCCCCTGGCCGTGTCGGCCCCGTCGACCAGCAGCCGCTCCGCCGCGGTCAGCTCGCCCCGGGCCGCCAGGAGGGCGGCCCGCAGCCGGACCTCGTCGGCCAGGACGAAGCGGTCGTCGACCGCGTCCTCGGCGTCGAGGCCGTCGAGCGTCGTCACCGCCTCCTCGGCGTCGGTGATCCGGCCCTGGGCGACGAGGGCCAGGCCGAGGGCGATCAGCGACCAGCGGCGCCGGCCCCGGGTCTGGAGGTCGCGCTCGAGGAGCCGGGCCTCGCGCAGCCAGCGCTCGCCCGACACGGCCCGGCCGGCCTGCTCCAGCACCCGGCCCCGGGCCCACGCGGCGACGGCCTGGCCGGTGAGGAAGGCGGCGCTGACCGAACGGCGGTAGGTCTGCTCGGCCTCGCCGTCGGCCTCGTCGAGCCGCCCGGCCTCGGCCAGCCCGACGGTGCGGGTCAGCAGCAGGTTGGTGGTGAAGGTGGCCCGGCCGAAGCCGTCGGGCAGGTCGTCGAGGGCGGCCAGGCCCTCGTCGGAGGCGACGACCGAGGCGGCCGGCTGCCCGACGCCGATCAGCCCGGCGGCCAGGGCCCACGCCGCCCGGGCCCGGACCCGCGGCCCGTGGTCCTCGGCCAGGATGGCCCGGGCCTCCTCGACGGCGACGGTCGGGACGCCCGAGAAGGCGGCCAGGGCGGCGGCGTCGGCGGCCAGCTCGGCCCGGCGCTCGCCCACCGTCGGGGTGGCCGCCGCGGCGGTCCGGCCGAGGGCGTCGGAGACGTCCTTCAGCAGGTCGCGGGCGTCGCGGTGGCGGCCCAGCCCCCAGGCCCGGTTGAACCCCATGGCCAGGGCGCTCAGCCCGACCAGCGAGGCCTCGTCCTCGTCGTCCGGCAGGGCGCCACCGGCCACGACCGGGTCGACCACCCGGGCGAAGGTGGCGTCGGCGGCGGCGAAGCGGGCGACGGCGTTCTGGATCTCGCCCAGCAGCAGCAGGACGGGGGTGCCGCCGCCGGCCTCGACGGCGCGGGCGGCGAGGTCCTCGGCCCGGTCGAACTCCGAGCGGCGGCGGGCCTCCCGGGCGGCCTGGGCCAGCAGGTCGGGGGCGACCTGGCCGCCGGCGGGGGCCCGCCAGGCCACGACCCGCAGGACGTCGACGCCGGCCTCGGGGGCGGCCTCGGCGGCGTCGGCGAGCCGGCGGGCGTGGTGGCGGCGGGCGATGGGGCCGAGCCCGGCACGCAGGGCCTCGCCGTAGAACGGGTGCGAGGGGCGGATCACCGGCAGGGCCAGGACCGCGTCCCGCAGCACCAGCCCCGAGCGCTCCAGCTCGGCCAGCACGACCGGTCCGATCAGCGTCTCGGCCAGGGGCAGGGGCAGGACCTCGGCCACCGCCACCAGCTCCAGGGCGTCGCGGGCCTCGGGGCCGAGCTGGGCGAGACGACCGCCGACCAGGTCGCCGAGCCGGCCCATCGGCTGGGCCGCCTCCTCCAGCGACCAGATGCCGTCGACCCGGCGCAGGCTCCCGTCGTGGCCGGCGACGGTCAGCGCCTCGCGCAGCAGCAGCGGATTGCCCTGGGTGGCGGTGGCCAGCTGCCGGGTCATGTCGCCGGCGACCGGCCCGCCGAGGGTGGCGACCAGCACCTCGGCCACGCCGTCGGCGTCGAGGTCGTTGAGGACGAGGTGGACGACGCCCGGCGTGGTCCACGGGGGCGGCAGGGGCGGGCCCGGCGTGCGGGCGGTGCCGACCACCTTGGCCACCCTCCGCTCGACGAGGGCCCGGGCGACCTGGTGGGACTGGGGGTCGAGCAGGTTGACGTCGTCGACCACCAGGAGCAGCTGCGAGCCCTCGGCCGCCGCGGCCAGGTCGTTGACGACCCGCTCGACCACGGCTTCGCGCCGGTCGCCGGCCCGCACGCCCAGGTGGGTGACGGCGGCCAGGGCGCCCAGCGGGATGTCAGCGGTGGCCGAGGTGGCGATCACCCGCAGGACGACGGCGCCGGCCGCCGCCCGCCGGCCCATCACCTCGGTGGCGAGCCGGGTCTTGCCGACGCCGATGGGACCGCTGATGAGGACGCCGCGGCCGTCGGGGGCGTCGAGCACAGCGGCGATGGCGGCCAGCTCGGGGCTCCGGCCGACCAGGGGCGGGGCGGCCAGGCTGACGGGACGATCGGTGGGGGACGGCACGGGTGTCCTAGGCGAGGAGGGACCGGAGCTGGGCGGTGTCGATCGGGTGGGCGCCGCGCTGGCGGGCCCCGGTGCGGACCCGCTGGTCGTCGGAGGCGACGACGACCGGCTGCTCGCCGGGGAGCCCGTCGACCAGGGCCAGGATGACGTCGTCGGCCTCGACCCCGGCGGGCGTGAAGCGGACGTCGACCCGGCGGGACGCCGAGCGCCGCCACGTCTCCTCGACCCCGTCGAACACGACGGTGGTGCGCACGCCGACCCGGGCCTCGAGCTGGTCGAGGGCGTCGACCAGACGGCGGCGCTGCTCGGGCAGGTCGTGGCCCGGCCAGGTGGACATGGTGGCGTTGTAGCCGTCGACGAGGAGGGTGGCGCCGGGCAGCCGGACGAGGTGGGCGGCCGCCTCGGGCGAGTCGTCGTGGACCCCGCCCGGCAGCGGTGGCCGTCGGCGCCCCGATGGCCGGGCCTTGCGCGTCCGGGGCCGGGGCGCGGGTGGCGGCGCGGCTGCGGGAGCCGGTGGCTCGGGGGCCGGCGCTGGCACCGGTCGGTCGGAAGCCGGTCGCAGCGTCACGGCCAGCGCGTCGAGGGCCTTGGCCAGCTCCGTCGCCGCCGCCGACGCCACCTCGACCGCCGCCACCGCAGCCCTGTCCTCCCCCGAACTCGGGGGAGAAGGCGACGCGAAACGGTCACCTTCTCCCCCGAGTTCGGGGGCTGGGGTGGGGGCGAGGGGCTCGGCGGAGCGGACCTCGTCGAGCTCGGCCCGGGCGGCCCGCAGGTCGTCGTGGGCGCGCTGGTGGGCGGCCTCCAGGGTCTTGAGCTGGCGGACGGCCTCGGCCCGCTCGTCGGCCAGGGTCGCGGCCCGGGCCTCGGCCTCGTCGAGGCGGGGGCGGAGCTCGGCCAGCTCGGCCCGGATGCGGTCGAGCTCGGCCTGCAGGGCGTCCCGGTCGCCCTCGGCCCGCTGGCGGGCCTTCCGCTCCCGGTCGAGGGCCCGGCGGGCGTCGGCGTCGGCCCCGTCCTCGACCCGGCGGCGGACCAGGGCGTCGAGGTCGGCCTCCCAGCCGTCCGGGCGGGTCAGCCAGAGCCGGCCGGCGTCGTCGAGCTCGTCGACCTCGACCGCCTCGGCCACCAGGGCCCGGAAGGCGTCGTCGTCACCGGCCCGGTCGGCCGCCGCCCGGGCGCGCGAGCCGATCCGGGTCAGCCCCAGGACCGGGCGCAGCGGGGCCGGCACCGGGCCCCGGCCCTCGGCCTCGACCCGTCGCCCGACGGCGATGGCGACGTCGAGGACCTCGCGCAGCAGCTCGGTGCGGGCCGTCCGTGGCGGAGACGCCATCGTGCCCCTCCCCGGCCGCTACTTCTCGGTGAAGGCCTCGACCACGCCGCTCGGGCCGCACCAGCCGCACTCCACCGACTCGATCTCCTCGGCCAGCACCTCGGTGCTCTCGACCGTCAGCTCGCCACCCACCGTGAAGTGGTGGAAGGCCTTGGTCCGGCGCGTGGCGGTGACGTCGAAGCGGGTGAGGTTGCCGCAGGTGGTGCAGCGGTACCGGGTCACGGTGGGGGCGGTCGGTCCGGTCACGCCGGGCATCGTACCGACCTCCCGCCGCGGCGAAGATCCCTTGACGACCGAACACCTGTACGCGAACTTCTGTTCCCGTGCAGATGACCTTCGACGACCTCGGCACGCCGCTCCACCAGGTCACCTTCTGCGTCATCGACATCGAGACCACCGGCGGGGCGGCGGCCGACGGCGGCATCACCGAGATCGGGGCGGTCAGGCTCCGGGGCGGCGAGGAGCTGGGCCGGTTCCAGACCCTGGTCAACCCGGGCGTGTCGATCCCGGCCCAGATCGTCGTGCTCACCGGGATCACCGAGGCCATGGTCGCCCCCGCCCCCCGGGTCGGGCCGGTGCTGTCCGCCCTGCTCGAGTTCGTGGGCGATGCCGTGATCGTCGGCCACAACGTCCGCTACGACCTGGGCTTCCTCAACGCCGCCCTCCAGGCCCACGGCCACGAGCCCTTCGCCAACCGCTCGGTCGACACCTATGCGCTGGCCAAGCGGCTCGTCCGCGACGAGGTGCCCAACTGCCGGCTCGGCACCCTGGCCCGGGTCTTCCGGCTCCCCCACCGGCCGACCCACCGGGCCCTCGACGACGCCCTCGCCACCGGCCACCTGCTCCACGCCCTGCTCGAGCGGGCCGCCGGGCTGGGCGTGCTCGGCCTCGACGACCTGCTCGACCTGCCCACCATGGGCAAGCACCCGCAGGCGGCCAAGCTCAAGATGACGCAGTCGCTGCCGCGGGAGCCGGGCGTGTACCGCTTCCGGGACCGGGGCGGACGGGTCCTCTACGTCGGCAAGGCCACCGACCTGCGGGCCCGGGTCCGGTCGTACTTCGGCAGCGACGACCGCCGGAAGGTCGGCCAGCTGCTGCGCGAGGCCGAGGGCGTCGACACCATCGTGTGCTCGTCCACGCTGGAGGCGGCGGTGCTGGAGCTGCGCCTGATCCGCAGCCTCGACCCCCGCTTCAACCGTCAGGGCCGGGCCCGGGGCAAGCCCACGTGGGTGCGGCTCACGGCCGAGGCCTACCCCCGGCTGTCGGTGGTCAAGGCGGTGCGGGGCGACCCGGCCGACCACCTCGGCCCGTTCCCGGACCACCGCTCGGCGGCCCGGGTGGTCGAGGCCGTCCAGACCGCCCTGCCCGTCCGGCGCGGCACCGGTGCCGCCGGTCGCCGGGCCGCCCCGTGCGCCGCCGCCCAGCTGGGCCGGGCCCTGTGCCCGTGCGCCGGCGACCTCGACGTGGCCACCTACGCCCGGGTGGTCGCCACCGTGCGGGCCGCCTGGGGCGGGCGCCCGGACCTGGTGCTGTCGCCCCTGGCCGAGCGGATGGACGCCCTGGCCGCAGCGGAGCGCTTCGAGGAGGCGGCCGACGTCCGGGATCGGGCCGCGGCGGTCGTGGCGATCCTCCGCCGCCGCCGGCGCATCGACGCCCTGCGGGCCTCGGGCCACACCGAGCTGGCCCTCCCCGGCGGGGCCGGCGCGGTGCTGGAGGGCGGCCTGCTCACCGCCGCATGGGGGCGCGACGGCCAGGTCCGCAGCCTCGACATCGTCGCCGGGGCGCCGGTGCCCGACCCGGACCTCGACCCCGAGGGGGCCGACGCCGAGCGGATGTGCGTCGCCGCCTGGCTCGACCGCTCGCTGGGCCGCACCACCGTCGCCAGCAGCACCGGCGGCCTGGCCTCGCTCTGGCCCCCGCTCCCCGAGATGCGGGCGCAGCACCGCTCGCCTCGCGCCCTGTCCCTGGCCGGGGGGCGCCGATAGCCTGCGCCGATGGAGCTGGTGATCGCCGTGCTGGTGCTGATGCTGGCCAGCCTGCTCATGGTCGTGCTGGCCGCCGCCCTCGGCGCCCGGGCCCTGCAGCGGCGCAACCGGGTCAGCCCCGACGCCGCCACCGCGGCCCCGCTCACCTGGCTGGGCGCCCCGGGGGCCGGCGCCCGGATGCACCGCCGGCTCCGCACCGCGGTGATCGTCGCCCGCACGGCCGCCGCCGGCGCCCCGACGGCGCCCAACCTGGCCGAGCTGGCCGCCCAGATGGAGCAGGAGGCCGTCGCCCTCGACACCCACCTCGTCGTCGCCTCCCGGGTCAAGGGCAAGCAGGGTCGGGCCCAGATGTCGGCCCTCGCCCAGCAGGTCCGCCAGGTCGAACGGGTCGCCTCGCAGGTGTCGCTGCTGGCGGCCCAGGCCCAGGCCCCCCTGATCGGCCGGGGCCAGCCCACCGCCCTCGACGACCTGGCCCGCCAGCTCGACCTGCTGGAGCAGGCCCGGGGCGAGGTGGCCGAGGTCGAGTCGGCCGTCGGCGTCCAGCGGGTCAGCCCGTACGACGATCCGACCCGGGTGAAGCCCGACCTGCGCAAGCCCGGCCAACCGATGCCGGGGGCCTGAGCACGATGGGGGGAGGGATGCGAGCGTCGGCTGCGATCGCCCTGGCCGTGGTGGCCCTCGCCGGCTGCGGCGACGACGGCGACCCGGGGGTCGACACCGCCGGCCCGTCGACCACCGCGGCCCCCGCCGAGGCCGGGCCGCCGGCCGAGTGGCGGGCCGAGGAGGTGGCGATCGAGCGGGGCGCCGACACCGAGCTGCTGACCGCCGTCGACGGCGACCGCATCGTGATGCTGACCGCCTCCGACGAGGGTGTCCTGCAGAGCGCGGTCGCCACCGGCGACGGGCCCTTCGAGACCGGCCCGCCCCTCGACACCGGTCACGAGTACCTGATGCTCCGCGACCTTGTCCGTCACGACGGCGCCTGGTGGGCCATGGGCTCCGGCGGCACCCGGGCCGTGCCGTCCCGGCCCGACGACTGGCAGCTGTCCTTCGACCTCCACGTCGTCACCTCGACCGACGGCCTGACGTGGACCGAGGTGGAGACCAGCGGCCTGGAGGGCCCGGCCGAGGTCACCGAGGTGGCCGCCACCGACGACGGGCTGGTGGCGGTGGGCTACGACCAGACCGCCAACCTCGAGCAGACCGGCCTGGAGGGCGGCACCTTCGGCCCCCTCGCCTGGCGCTCCGACGACGGCACCACCTGGGAGCCGGTCGAGCTGGCCGGCGGCGAGGGGGGGCCGTCGGCCCTCGTGGCCGTCGACGGCGAGCTGCTCGCCGTCGGCTCCGGCGACGAGAGCACCCTGGCCTGGCGCTCCGAGGACGGCGGCCGCTCGTGGACCGAGGCCAGCCTCGACGGCCTCGACGGCGTGCGCCTCCAGGACGTCCTGCCCTTCGGTGACGGCCTCCTCGCCTCCGGTTCGCCGTCCCTGGCCGCGTCCGGTGACGGCGGCCGCAGCTGGACCGCGGTCGAGGCGCCCCCGCTCGAGAGCCCCGAGGGCGCGGGCTCGCTGTTCGTCGCCGGCGAGCGGGTCTTCACCCTGCTGTCGGACTTCTCCGACCCCTTCGCCGACCCCCTGGCCTGCTACGCCGACATCGCCCAGTGCCAGGGTGACAGCGGGGCCGTGCTCTACGAGGGCGACGGCGAGGGGGCCTGGTCCCGGATCGACCAGACCGCCCTCGACCTGGGCGAGTACGACGACGTCCACGGCGTCCTCGCCACCGACGACCGGCTGCTGCTGTGGTCGGCGGGGGAGACGGTGGGCACGTGGAGCACCACGGCCGACGCCACGCTCCCCACCGAGCCCGAGCCGACCACCGAGATCGCCGACCTGCCCATGCTCGACGAGGGCGAGGAGCCCGAGGTCGGCGTCCGCTACGCCGCCCCCCTCTACACGCACTGCGGGATGGACTGGCTCTACCTCGGCGAGGAGCCGTGGCAGCGCACCGACGGCGGCGAGGACGTCAGCGAGGGCGGGATGATCTACGGCTACGCCACGCTGGGCGAGGACGGCACCGTCACCTACGAGGACGCCGACGGCGAGGTCATCGCCACCTACGGGCCCCCGACCCGCGAGCCGGAGATGTGCATGTAGCGGATCGGGCTACAGGCCCTCGGTGCGGGCCTGGACCGACGTGTCGACGAGGCGGTCGAGGGCCCGGGCGGCCTCGCCCCGGTCGATGGCGTCGCGGGCCATGCCGATGCCGGCGTCGTAGTCGGCGGCCAGCCCCGAGGCGACCAGCCCGGCGGCCGCGTTGAGCACGACGATGTCGCGGTGCGGGCCCTTGTCGCCGGCCAGCACGGCGTGGGCCAGCCGGGCGTTGGTGGCCGGGTCGCCGCCCCGCAGGTCCTCCAGCCGGGCCGGGCCCAGGTCGTAGGCCAGCGGGTCGACCGTCAGCGGCCGGACCTCGCCGTCGACCACCACGATGACGTTGGAGGTGGTGGTGATGGTGATCTCGTCGAGCCCGTCGCCGCCATGGACGACGAACGCCCGCTCGGCGCCGTGCTGGAGCAGGACCTCGGCCATGCGCTCGGCCATGGTCGGGTCGCCCACGCCGACGACGTAGCGCCGCACCCGGGCCGGGTTGGCCAGCGGGCCGAGGATGTTGAACACGGTCGGGACGCCCAGCTCCTTGCGGGTGGGGCCGGCATGGCGCATCGAGGCGTGGAAGCGGGGCGCGAAGCAGAAGCCGATCCCGGCCTCCTCCACGCAGCGGGCCACGCCCTCGGGCCCGAGGTCGATCACCACGCCCAGGGCGTCGAGCAGGTCGGCGGATCCGCACGACGACGACTGGGCCCGGTTGCCGTGCTTGCAGACCCTCCCGCCGGCGCCGGCCACGACGAGGGCCGAGATGGTGGAGACGTTGATCGAGTGGCTGCGGTCGCCGCCGGTGCCGACGATGTCGACGACGCCGTCGAGGCTGGGCAGCTCGACCCGCTCCGAGGCGGCCAGCATGGCGTCGAGCATGCCGTTCATCTCCGAGGTGGTCTCGCCCTTCATGCGCAGGGCGACGATGAAACCGGCCACCTGCGACGGGGTGGCCTCGCCGGCCAGGATCTCGGCCATGGCCGCCCGGGCCTCGACCGGCGTGAGGTCGCGGCGCTGGGTGAGGGCCCCGAGCACCCCGGGCCAGCCCCCGACCTCGGCGAGCGACGGGGCGGTGGCGGGCGGGGTCGGGGCGTCGGCCATGGGCGGTGAACCTAGACCGCGTCCCGCCCCGGCCGGCCCCGGCAATACGGTCGCGCCGTGCGATCGCCCAAGGTCCCCCGTCTGATCGCCGTGTGCGGCATGCCCGCCGCCGGCAAGACCACCCTCGCCCACGGGCTGGGGCGGGCCCTCCACCTGCCCGTCGTGATCCGCGACGACATCAAGACCGGCATCGCCGACACGTGGGTCGGCACCGACTGGTCCGACCCCGCCGTGCGGACCCGGCTCAGCAGCAAGGCCTTCGACGAGTTCCACCGCCTGGTCCACGGCCACCTCGACGGGGGCAGCGGGCTGGTGGCCGAGGCGGCCTGGCACTGGGAGGTGGCGCCCCGCCGGCTGGCCCCGATCTTCGCCCGCTGCCGCCCGGTCGTCGTCCACGTCGCCGTCGACCCGGCGTTGTCGGCGGCCCGCTACCGGGCCCGCTCGACCACCGGCGAGCGGCACCCGGCCCACCAGGACGAGCGCTACGCCGACGAGATGGACCAGCCCGGCTACGACTGGCGGCGGTACACCCCGCCGCGCGACCTGGCCGCCCGGATCGTCACCGTCGACGGCGCCCTCGCCCCCGAGGTCGTGCTGGCCACCGTGCTCGACGCCCTGTGACGCCGCCGCTCTTCCACGTCAGCCACGAGGGCCCGATGACGGCGCTCGACACCCGGGGTCCGGTCTGGGCCGTCGACGAGGCGCACCTCCCCCACTACCTGCTCCCCCGGGACTGCCCCCGGGTGTGCCGGCCGGGCCCCGACGGGCCGATCGTCGCCATCGAGGCCGGCTGGGCGGACCGGCTCGACGAGGCCCCGCTGCACGTCCACCGCCTCGCCCCCGACGGCTTCGCCGTGCGGGACGCCGGCGCCGGCTACTGGACGGCCGCCGGGCCGGTCGCCGTCCTCGACGTCGAGACGATCACCGACTGCCGGGCCGCGCTGGCGGCCCGCGGCGCCGACCTGCGCGTCGTCGACGACCTCTGGCCGCTGGTCGACGAGGTGGTGGCCGGCGCCGGCGACTTCAGCTGCATCCGCATGCGCGAGGCCCGCCCCCGCCGGGCCCACACCGCGCCGCCGGCCGAGCTGCGGACCGAGCGGGTGGTGCTGCGGCGGTGGCGCGACGAGGACCGGGAGCCCTTCGCCGCCCTCAACGCCGACCCCGAGGTGATGCGGCACTTCCCCGCCCCGCTGACCCGGGCCGAGAGCGACGCCATGGTCGACCGCATCGAGGCCCGCTTCGTCGAGACCGGCGTGGGGCTGTGGGCCGCCGAGACCGGCGACCTCGGCTTCATCGGCTTCGTCGGCGTGGCCTGGCAGTCGTTCCCGGCGCCGTTCACACCGGCGGTCGAGGTCGGGTGGCGGCTGGCCCGGGCGGCGTGGGGGCGGGGCCTGGCCCCGGAGGCGGCCCGGGCCGCGGTGGCCGACGGCTTCGCCCGGCTGGCGGTCGACGAGGTCGTGTCGATGACGGCGGCGACCAACCTCCCCTCGCAGCGGGTGATGCAGAAGATCGGCATGACCCGCGACCCGGCCGACGACTTCGAGCACCCGAGCCTGCCGGAGGGCCACGTCCTCCGGCCCCACGTGCTCCACCGGCTGCGCCGGGCTACCGCAGGGTGAGGTGGAGCTCGACCTCGCGGATGTCGGGGCTGGGCTCGTAGGGGCGCTCGACCCCGGTCGCCGCGAACCCGAGGCCCTCGTGGAAGGCCCGGGCGTGGGCGTTCCGCTCGACCAGCCACTGGCGGACCTCGACGGCCCCCCGGTCGTCGGCCCAGTCGCGGACGGCGGCCACCAGCACGTCGGCCACGCCGACCCGCCGGTACCCGGGGGCCGACCACAGCGAGGTCATGGTGACGGCGCCGTCGTCGGTGCGGAAGGCGCTGATCATCCCGGCGGTCTCGCCCTCGACCTCGGCGAACCAGGTGGCCTGGTCGTCCGCGGTGGCGTGGGCCTCGGCCACCCTGTCCCACGCCCCCTGGGGCCGGTCGCGGGCGTCGGCCAGCCGGGTCGTGAAGTCGCCGGGACGATCGGCGATGGCCTCGAGGCGGACCCGGCGGAGCAGGCCGCCCTCGTGGGCCTCGATGCGCCGGACGACGAGCTCAGGCCGATCGGCGTCGTTGGCGGATGATCCGCCGTCGCTCTCGCTCGGTGCAACCACCCCAGATCCCTTCCTTCTCCCGGACCCCCAGAGCATGCTCCAAGCAGAGGTCCACCACCGGGCACTGGGCGCACACGGCCTTGGCGTCGAGGCACTCGTCCTCGTCGTCGCTCGGGTAGAAGATCGTGGGGTCGAGCCCCTTGCAGGCGCCTTGGTGGCGCCACGAAGGGGTGGTCGTCACATCGGTCACGGGATGTCGCTCGCTTCGCCCCGGCCCGGGGGCAGACGGTGCAGTCGGGCCTTCGGACGGCCGAGCATCGCGTCTCCCCTGCCACCTGTCCAGAGCGATGTTCGGGTGTTCACACTCCCGACAAGAAGCGGGCCGAACAGGTCCGGCCCCGAATCCCTGCCCTGGTCAGGGGCTTTACCCTACTTTGCCGCCCGGAAGAGAGGGGATCTCGGCCACGGCCTCGGGGATCGGGGTCGGGCCCCCGACCACCTCGACGATGTGGCCCTCGGTGCCGGGCTGGGCGAGGACGTCGGCGATCACGGCGGCGACATCGGCCCGGGGGATGTCGCCCGGGGCGACATGGCGACCGATGGTGATGTGGCCGGTGCCCTCCGCGTCGGTCAGCCGGCCGGGGCGGACGATCGTGACGGCCAGGCTCGACGCCAGGGCGATGCGGTCGGCCTCGGCCTTGGCCCGGAGGTAGACGCTGAACACCTCCTCGTCGGTGGGCGGGTCGTCGGTCCCCATGGCGCTGACGACGACGAGCCGGCCCACCCCGGCCCGCTCGGCCGCCGTCACGGTGCGGGTGACGCCGTCGCGGTCGACGCTGTGCTTGCGCTCGGCGCCGCTGCCCGGCCCGGCCCCGGCGGCGAAGACCACCGCATCGGCCCCGGCCAGCGCACCCTCCAGGTCGGACCCGGCGTCCTCGAGGTCGCACACGATGCCGTCGGCGCCGTCGTCCTCGACGTCGGCCCAGTGGTCCGGGTTGCGGACGATGGCCCTGACCCGGTGCTCCCGGGCGACGAGCAGGCGGGTGAGGTGCCGGGCGACCTGCCCGTGCCCTCCGACGATGGCGACCAGCATGGCGTCGGCCCTCCCCGCCTCGGTCCAGCGGAACCCGGCCCGCTCGCCGTGGACCCGCACCCAGTGCTCGCCCACGGCCACGCCGTCGGGGCCGACCAGCGTGGTGCCGTCGGCGTCGGTCAGCTCGGTCGCCCCGTCCCAGGACGGCCCCGGGACCCAGGCGCCCCGCAGCCACGGGAAGTCGCCGTCGTCGACGTCGACCCACCCGACGACCTCGTCACCCCGGCGCAGCTCCCAACGACCGTCCACGGGAGCCGACGGTAGGGTCCGCGCCGTGGCCGGGATCGACCTGTTCCTGCACGAGGTCGCCACCGCGCCCCACCGGGACATCCAGTTCGTGCCCAAGGCGGAGCGGCTCGACCTGACGTGGGGCCACCCCGACCCGACCCTCCTGCCCGCCGCCGAGCTGGCCACGGCGGCCGAGGCGGTGCTGGGCGAGCGGGGGTGGCAGGCCCTCTCCTACGGCACCTCCGAGGGTTCGGGCCGGCTGCGCCACGCCCTGGCCGAGCGGCTCGGCGGGACCACCGCCGAGGAGGTCGTCCTCACCTACGGCAGCTCGGGCGCCCTCGACCTCGTGCTCGGCGTGGCCGGGACCCCCGGCGACGTCGTCCTCGTCGAGCAGCCGACCTACTTCCTGGCCATGGGGATCATCGCCGATCGCGGCCTCCGGCCCGTCGGCCTCCCGCCCGGCGCCGCCGCCGTGACGGCCCTGCCCGACGCGGTCGACCGGCTGCGCGCCGGCGGCCACCGCGGCCGCACCTTCCTCTACGTCTGCCCCACCCACGCCAACCCGACCGGCCGGACGCTGAGCGAGGCCGATCGGCGGGACCTGGTGGCGGTGGCCGCGGCCCACGACGTCACGATCGTCGAGGACGACGTCTACTCCGAGCTGGGCGACGAGACGGTCACGCCGCTGTGGGCCCTCGACCCCGAGCGGGTCGTGCGGCTCGGCTCGTTCTCCAAGACGATCGCCCCCGGCCTCCGGCTCGGCTTCGTCCGCGCCCCCGCCCCGCTCGCCGCCGACCTGGCCGCCAGCGGCGTGCTCGACTCGGGCGGCGGGGCCAACCCGCTCGTCGCCGCCGTGGTCGCCGAGCTGGTCGGGACCGGGGCCTACGACACGGTGGTCGGCCGGCTCGGGGCCACCTACCGGCGCCGGATGGCGGTGCTGCTGGCGCACCTCGACGACGCCCACCTCCCCGCCGGCCGGCCCACCGGCGGCTACTTCGCCTGGATCGAGGGCGGCGACGGGCTGGTCGAGCGGGCCGCCGCCGCGGGGGTGGCGGTGGCGCCGGCCGCCCCCTTCCACGTCGACCCGGTGGACGGGCGGGCGGCCCGGGTGTCGGTCAGCCTGCTCGACGACGCCGACCTGGCCGAGGCCGGTGCCCGTCTCGCCGGCGTCATCGCCGACCCCACCGGTTCGGGGGTGCCGCAGGGCCGGTCGTAGGCTCGGTGGCATGCAGCAGCACGTCGTCGCGGAGCCCCGAGCGTGATCGGGCCGGGGTGGTTCGACCGGGCCGACGCCCTGCGCCGGATGGAGGCCGACGGCGTCGACGTCCTCGTGGTCGGCGGTGGCATCACCGGCTGCGGCTGCGCCCTCGACGCCGCCTCCCGCGGCCTGAAGGTCGGCCTGGTCGAGCGGGACGACTTCGCCTCGGGCACGTCGTCGAAGTCCTCCAAGCTGGTCCACGGCGGGCTGCGCTACCTCCAGCAGGGCGAGATCCGCCTCGTCTACGAGGCCCTGCGCGAGCGCCAGCGGCTGCTGAAGAACGCCCCCCACCTCGTCAAGGTGCTGCCGTTCCTGATCCCCATGTTCACCGGCAAGGGCGGGGTCCTGAACCCGAAGCTGTCCCGGGCCCTCGGCTCGGCCATGTGGATGTACGACCTCACCGGCGGCTGGCGGGTCGGCAAGATCCACGAGCGGATCAGCGCCGAGGAGGCGGTGGCCCACATGCCGACGCTGCGGGCCGACCGCCTGGCCGCGTCGTACCTCTACTACGACGCCCAGGCCGACGACGCCCGCCTGACCCTGACCCTCGCCCGCACCGCGGCGATCGACCACGGCGCCGCCGTCGCCAACGGCACCGCCCTGGTCGGGCTGGAGAAGGACGCCGACGGCCACGTCGTCGCCGCCGTGGTCGAGGCCGACGGGCGCCAGGTCCGCATCGCCTGCAAGGCCGTGGTCAACGCCGGGGGCGTGTGGGCCGACGACGTCAGGGCCCTCGACGAGGGCACCCACCCGGACTCGATCCGCCCGGCCAAGGGCGTCCACATCACCGTGCCGTGGGACCTGGTGCGCAACGACATCGCCGCCGTGGTGCCGGTGCCGGGCGACAAGCGCTCGGTCTTCGTGGTGCCGTGGGGCGACCTGACCTACATCGGCACCACCGACACCGACTACTCGGGCTCGGTCGACGACCCGCAGTGCACCGCCGAGGACATCGCCTACCTGCTCAAGGCGATCAACGGCGCCACCGGCGGGTCGATCACCGAGGACGACGTGGTCGGCACGTGGGCGGGGCTGCGGCCCCTCGTGAAGTCGGCCAGCTCGGGCCGCACCGCCGACCTGTCCCGCCGCCACAAGGTCGCCCCCTCGCCCTCGGGGGTCGTGTCGATCACCGGCGGCAAGCTGACGACCTACCGGGAGATGGCCGCCGACACCATCGACGTGGTCGTCGAGGGGCTGGGCGACGCCGTGCCCCACCGGGCCCGGCGCAGCCGCACGGCCAAGCTCAGGCTGCGCGGGACCAGCGGCTACGAGGGCCTCCTCGTCGGCGCCGACGACCGCACCGACCACCTGGCCCACCGCTACGGCGGCGAGGCCCGCACCGTCCTGGCCCTGGTCGAGCGGGACCCGGCGCTGGGCGAGCCGCTGGTCGAGGGGCTCCCCTACCTGCGGGCCGAGGCCGTCTACGCGGCCCGCCACGAGATGGCCCGCACCGTCGACGACATCCTCAGCCGGCGCACCCGGGCCCGGCTGCTGGCCCGCGACGCCTCCGATGCCGCCGCCGAGGACGTGGGCCGGCTGATCCAGCCCGAGCTGGGGCTGACCGACGACGAGGTCGCCGCCCAGGTCGCCGACTACCGGGCCTCGCTGGCCCACGAGCGGGCCGGGAACCGGGCCGCCACCGACGAGCACGTCGAGCCGCCGGCCCCGGCCACCGATCCCGTCCCCGAGGTCGACTCCCCCCGTCTCACCGAGGAGACCCGCCTCGCCTGAGGGCGGGACGGGGCGCTCGGCTCAGAGGGCGCGCCACCAGTACCAGCCGTCGCCCATGGGCGAGACGCTCGACGTCGAACCGCCGATGTCGACCGGCATCGAGGAGCCCTGCGGCAGGTAGAGGAAGCCGAGGGGGCCGAAGCGCTCGACCTCGGTGGCGAAGACGACGGCGTCGCCCTGCTGGCGGATCCACTCCACCTCGAGCGTCCCGACCCGCCGGGGGCCGCTGATGTCCCGCACCTCGTCGGCCTCCAGCCCCGGCTCGGCGGTGGCAGCCACCGCCGCCAGGTCCGACCGGCTGTGGGCGAACCGGGCCCGGAAGGGCACGTTGCCCATCACCAGGACGGTGGTCAGCACGACGAGGCCCAGGGTCCAGCTGATCCAGCGCCAGCGGGGGTCGCCCCGGTCCCGGAAGACGTCGAGCACCGCCTTGCCCACGGCCACGACCCAGAGGACGGCGGCGACGACCAGCGCCGCACCCCCGACGACCAGCGCCGCCAGCTCCTGGAACGGGCTGCTGATCCCCCACAGCACCAGCACCGACCCCGCCGCCGTCAGCCCGAAGGCGATGCGGGACACGAGCGAGCTGGTCGGGCCGTCGGGCTCCTCCGGTCCGGTCACGGCGAGGGGCTCCACCCGTCGACCATCGGCTCGGCCCCGGCCCGGTTGAGGCGCGCTCACTAGGGTCCCCGGCCGTGACGGACCTCCGACCCGCGCCCGGTACGCCCACGCCGCCCATCGCCCTGGCCGGCGATGCTGCCGAGGCCACGGCCCGGCTGGGGGGCGCCGTCGAGCTGCCGGACGGCTTCGTCGAGCGCCTGGCCGGCGTGTGCGCCGAGGTCACCACCGACCCGGCCACCACCGCCGAGGCCAGCCGGGACTGGTGGCCGCTGGCGATGGTCTGGGCCACCGAGAACCAGGTGGCGGCCCGGGCCGCCGTCGTGGCCCGCCCGGGCAGCACCGAGGAGGTGGCGGCCGTGGTCGCCGCCTGCCACGAGGCCAAGGTGCCGTTGACCACCGCCGGCGGCCGCAGCGGTGTCTGCGGGGCGTCGGTCCCGGTGTTCGGGGGCGTCGTGCTCGACACCACCGCGCTGTCGGGCATCCGCGACGTCGACGACTCCTCGCTGGTGGTCGACGTCGCCCCGGGCACCTTCGGCGACCTGTTCGAGGAGGAGCTCCAGGCCACCCACGGGCTCACCGTCGGGCACTGGCCCCAGTCGATGGCCCTGGCCACCGTCGGCGGCTGGGTCGCCTGCCGCGGCGCCGGCCAGTACTCGACGCGCTACGGGAAGATCGAGGACATCGTCCACGGCCTCGACGTCGTCCTGGCCGACGGGCGCACGATCACCACCGGCGGCCAGCCCCGCCAGGCCGCCGGCCCCGACCTGACCCAGCTGTTCGTCGGCTCCGAGGGCACCCTCGGCGTGATCACCGGGGTCCGGCTCAAGGCCCACCCGCTCGCCCCCCACGTGGCCAAGGCGGCCTACGGCTTCGCCACCTTCGACGCCGCCCTCGACGCCATGCGCCGCATCCTCCGCCGGGGCGCCACGCCGGCCGTCCTCCGGCTCTACGACGACATCGAGTCGAACCGCAACCACGGCACCGAGGGCACCCACGACCTGCTCGTGCTCGACGAGGGCGACGAGGCCCTGGTCGAGGCGGGCATGAAGGTCGTCGACGAGGAGTGCGCCGCCGACTCGGTGCCGATCGACGTCGGGCTGGTCGACCACTGGCTGGGCAAGCGCAACGACGTCGCCGCCCTGGAGGCCCTGATCAGCCGGGGCTACGTGGTCGACACCATGGAGATCACCGGCCGCTGGGCCGACCTGCCCCGCATCTACGCCGCCGCCACCGAGGCCATCCGGGGCGTCGAGGGCACGCTCGTGGCCAGCGCCCACCAGTCGCACAGCTACCTCGACGGCGGCTGCCTCTACTTCACCTTCGCGGCCAACCCCGGTGACGGGGCGTCGCTGGAGGCGCGCACCGCCTACTACCGGGCGGCGTGGGACGCGGGCACCTCGGCGGTGCTGGCCAACGGCGGGTCGCTCAGCCACCACCACGGCGTCGGGCTCAACCGGGCCCGCTTCGTGCGGGAGGCGCTGGGGCCGGCCTTCGACGTGCTGGCCGCGACCAAGGCGGCCCTCGACCCGCACGGCATCCTCAACCCCGGCAAGCTCGGCCTGCCCTCCCCCTTCGGCTCGCCCGCCGACTGGTGAGCATCGACCTCCCCCTCGCCGGCAAGGCCGCCCTCAACGGGCTGGTGTTCGTCGTGCCCGCCGCCGTCGCCGGGTTCGTGCTGGCCGACGACGACGGCGACCTGTCGGGCGGCCCGGCCATCGCCATCGCCGTTGTGCAGATCCTCGGGTTCTGCTTCGCCGGGTGGGTCGTCCGCCGCCTCGTGCCGACCGCCGCCATGGCCACCTGCGCCGTCGCCGGGCTGGCCTGCGCCGTGCTGGTCCAGGCCGTCGGGATCGTCACCACCCTGGTCCGGGGGGACGACCTCAACCCCCTGACCTGGGTCGCCACCGCCCTCGTCGCCGCCCTGGCCGGTTGTGCCGGCGGCCTCCTCGCCCGCACCGAGCGGGCCCCGTCCCGCTAGCCCGTCGCTAGGAGCCCCGATGTCCCTCCACGGCCGCATCCTCGTCATCGACGTCGGCACCAGCAGCCTCCGGGCCGCGGTCGTCGATCGGGCCTCGACCGTGGGCCACGTCCACAGCCGGCCCCTCCTCCCCGACTCGCCGGCGCCCGGGCTGGTCGAGTTCGACGGCGCGGTGATGGCCGCCGCGGTGCTCGAGCTGGCCTCCGCCGCCCTGGCCGCCGGCGGGCCGGTCGACGCGGTGGGCATCACCAACCAGCGGGCCTCGACGCTCGTCTGGGACCGGGCCACCGGCGAGCCGGTCGCCGCCGGGCTGGGCTGGCAGGACCTGCGGACGATCGGCACCTGCCTCGTCCTGGCCGCCGAGGGCATCCGCCTGGCCCCCAACCTGTCGGCCACCAAGGCCCAGGACGTCCTCGACCGGGTCGACCCCGATCGCAGCCGGGACCTGTGCGTCGGCACGGTCGACTCCTGGGTGGCGTGGACGCTGTCCGAGGGCGCCCTCCACGTCACCGACCCGACCAACGCAGCCCTGACCGGCCTCCGCACCGTCGACGTCACCGACTGGTCCGACGAGCTGCTCGAGAAGCTGCGCATCCCCCGGTCCGCCCTGCCGACCGTCGTCGACTCGACCGGCATCGTCGGCCACGCCACCGCCCTCGACGGCGCCCCGCCGATCGCCGGCATCGCCGGGGACCAGCAGGCGTCGCTGATCGGCCAGGGCTGCTTCGCCCCCGGCCAGGCCAAGGCCACCTTCGGCACCGGCGGCATGCTCGACGTCTGCGTCGACCGACGGCCCGACTTCGCCGCCCGGGGCCCCCACGGCGGCTTCCCGATCGTCACCATGGGCCGCGACGGCGATGTCGGCTGGGGCGTCGAGGCGGCCATGCTCTCGGCCGGCACCAACGTCGAGTGGCTGCGCGACGACCTCGGCCTGATCGCCGACGCCGCCGAGTCCCACTCGGTGGCGGCGCAGGCGGAGGACACCGGCGGCGTCTGGTACGTCCCCGCCCTGCTCGGCCTGGGCGCCCCCAAGTGGGACTACGGCGCCCGGGGCACGCTCCTCGGCATCAGCAGGGGCTCGGGCCGGCCCCAGATCGTCCGGGCCGTGCTGGAGGGGGTCGCCCACCGGGGCGCCGACCTGCTGGAGGCGGCCGAGGCCGACGGCGGCTGCTCGATCGACGCCCTGCGCATCGACGGCGGCATGAGCGACAACCCGACGTTCGTCCAGGCTCTGGCCGACGCCACCCAGCGCCCGGTCGAGGTCTCGCCGGAGCGGGAGGCCACCACCCTCGGCGCCGCCCACCTGGCCGGGCTGGCCGTGGGGCTCTGGGGCGGCACCGACGAGCTGGCCGCCCTGTGGGCGCCCCGTGAGGTCGTCGAGCCCGGCGAGCCCCTCGACCGGGAGCGCTGGGCGGAGGCGATCCGGCGTGCCGAGCGGTGGCACCCCGACCTGTCGAGCCTCGACTTCTGAGCGATCGCGACTCCGCACTAGAAAGGGCCTTCGTGCTGGACTCACCTCTTCCTCAGCCCGGCGTGGACGTCGATCCGGACGCCACTCGACGGGCCTTCCTGAAGAAGCTGGCCATCGGCGGCGCCGCGGCGGCCATCGGCACCCAGGTCGCCCCGCTCCGGGCCTTCGCCCAGGAGGAGGGGGAGGACGGTGGGACCGGTGACGCCTCCGACGACGGCACCGGCGAGTCGCCGGGCGGGAGCTCCGGCACCACCGAGCCGGGCACCGAGGGCGAGTCCGAGGAGCCCGCCGTCGAGCTGACGCCCGACGAGGAGCGGTTGACCTTCCTCGCCGGCATCGCCCTGGCCGGCGCCACGATCTACCGCGCCGCCACCGGCGACGAGGACACCGGCGCCGAGGGCGAGGAGGAGGCGTCCACCGAGACGACCACCACCCTCCCGTCGATCACCGTCCCGCCGCTGGCCGAGCCGGTCGTCGAGGTCCTGCGGGTCTTCGGCTCGCACCACTCGCAGCAGGCGAACGCCCTGAACGGCCTGCTCACCACGGCCGTCGCCCTCCCCAACGGGTCGCTGGTCGCCCAGGTCCGCGGGGCCATCGGCACCGCCACCGACGAGGGCGCCGTGCTCGGCATCCTGCGGGACCTCGAGGAGCGCATCGCCGCCACCCACCTCCAGGCCCTCGCCGACCTGGAGGACGCCAACGACGCCAAGCTGGTCGCCACCGCCCTCCCGGTCGTCGGCCAGCACGCCCTGGTGCTCGGCCTGATGGGCACCACGCCGGTGCCGCTCGAGGAGATCGTCCCCGAGGAGCAGACCACCGACGGCGCCCTCGACGAGGGCACCTACCCGTCCGACGGCACCACCTCGCCCGAGGACGTGCCCGGCCAGACCCCGTCCGAGGAGCCCGAGGGCAACGCCGGTGGCGAGGGGGCCGACCCCGACACCGGGACCGAGCAGAACCCCGAGGACGGCACCGAGCAGAGCGGGGGCGGCGCCGGTGACGGCGGTTCCACCGACGCCGGCGGCAGCGCCAACGACCCCGAGAGCGAGGGCTGATCCCCGTGGCCGAGATGCCCTTTGCCGACGTGCCGACCGACCAGCCCGCCGAGACCCCCGGGGTCGACCGCCGAGGCTTCCTGCGGCTGGGCGCCACCGGTGCGGTGGCCGCCGTCGCCCTCGTCGCCTGCAGCGACGACGAGACCACGCCCCCCAGCGAGACGGGCGTGACCGAGCCCGAGCCCACCGAGACGACCTTCGCCCCGGCCCAGACCACCTCGCCCGAGGACGGCGCGGCCAACGACGCCGTCGTCTTCCGGACCGCCCGCACCGTCGAGCTGGCCATGGTCGAGGTCTACGACTCGCTCCTGGGCGGCGGTGGCGACCTGGCCCTGCCCGAGCCGCTCGCCTACGACGAGACCACCACCGCGGTCCTCGAGCTGCTCCGCGACCGGCACGAGGCCCACGCCGACGCCTTCGCCGAGCTGATCACCCGGGCCGGCGGCGACACCGTCTCGCAGCCCAACAACGGCATCCTCGAGGGCGTCGTCACGCCCCAGCTCCCGGACCTCACCACCCAGCGCACGGTGCTGCTCTTCGCCCGCTCGCTGGAGGACGTGGCCGCCGGCACCTACGGCTGGGGCGCCGGGACCCTCACCACCGCCGAGCTGCGCGCCGGCCTGATGGCCATCGGCGCGGTCACCGCCCGCCACGGCGCCCTGATCGGCCTGCTGCTCGACCCGACCGGCGCCGACGCCGTCCACGGCCCGGTGCTCGACACCTCGGGCCCGGCCCGGCTGCCCGACCACATGCTGGTCGCCAACGGCCAGGACGGCGGCGACACGCTGGCCGAGCCGGCCCCGAGCGGCGACGAGGCCGCCGGTGGCGCCGAGGCCGAGGGCGAGGAGCAGGAGGACGACGAGGGCCCCGAGTCGCCCGACTCGGGCTCCGACGCCGGCGCTCCCGAGGAGACCGAGGGCTGAACCCCACCCCGGCCGCCCGCCTAGGGTGGTCGGCCTGGTGGTGAGTCACCCGGGTGACCGCGGCCGGCCGGACCTCGGTCCGGTCTGCTGAGGAAGGTCGGGGCTCCCCAGGGCACGGTGCTGGCGCGAGCCAGGACGGGGCGACCTGTCGGTTGAAAGGGCCACAGAGAGCAGACCGCCGATGGCCACCGGAGCGATCCGGGGCACAGGCAAGGGTGAAACGGTGCGGTAAGAGCGCACCAGCGCCGTGGGCGACCACGGCGGCTCGGCAACCCCCACCGGGAGCAAGGCCGAACAGGGACAGGGTGGCCCGCCCGTCACGTCCCAGGTGGGCCGCACAGATGGATGGTCACCCATCGGGACCCCGGCGACGGACCCGAGGACAGAACCCCGCCTACAGGGCGACTCACCACCAGACACAACTTGATCACGGCCAGAGCACCTCCATAGCGCCGAACCTCCCGGCAGAGCATCTATCTCGCCGAGACGTCTCCGAGAGCCCAGGACGACCTTCCCGCTCCCACCATGGCGGGTCAACGCCGAGGCGATCCCACCAGACAATCTGCGCTGTCTGGCCGAACTGAGCACCGCTGGCGTCCGACTCGGCCTGACTCGCGAGTCACAAGGCCGGTTCGACGAGGCCGCTCTCGCAACTCATCGGAAGTCTCCTTGCCTGTGTCAGGATGGTGACGTGGCCACCCCCAAGAAGGCGACGCTTCGCCTGACTCACCTCGAACTTCGCAACTGGCGAAACTTCAAGGTGGTCGACGTAGATGTGGGACAGCGCCTTTTCATCCTTGGCCCCAACGCTGCAGGCAAGTCAAACCTGCTTGACGCTCTCAGGTTCCTGCGGGATCTCGCTGTGGACGGAGGCGGTCTCCAGCAAGCGACCCGCGATCGTGGCGGAATGGGCCGCATTCGGAACCTCGCTGCTCGCAGCTTCAACAAGGGCAGGGTCTCCATTCGGATCAAGATCTCAAGTGCCGACGGCGAGGACCAATGGACATACGACCTAAGCCTCACATCAGAGCAACGTGGCAAACGCCGGCCGATCGTTACGGAAGAAGTGGTCACCCATAACGGTGAGATGGTCCTCGAACGTCCGGATCCTTCTGATCAAGATGACCAAGAACGCCTCACGCAAACGGCCCTGGAGCAAGTAGTTGCCAATAAGGATTTTCGTCCTGTAAATGAGTTCTTGTCCGCCATCGCATATCTCCATCTCGTGCCCCAGCTCATCCGAGAGCCGGAGAGAGGCGGGGAACGAGCGGATGATCCCTACGGAGCCGACTTCCTCGCGGTGGTCGCTCGAACCAGCGCCAGAGACCGAGACGCCCGCCTAGCAACCATCAATCGCGCCCTGAAGTTGGCAGTGCCGCAGTTGGAAAGTCTCAAACTCGTCAAGGACGTGGATGGCAGACCCCATCTTGAGGCTAGGTATCAACACTGGCGCGAGGTTGGAGCACGACAAGACGAGGGCGACTTCTCTGATGGAACCTTGCGTCTGATCGGCTTCCTGTGGTCCTTGCAGGACAAGCGAGGAATGTCCGCTCCGATCCTACTGGAAGAACCAGAATTATCACTGCACAAAGACATCGTGCGACAACTGCCGACACTCATCGCGCGCGCCTCGAGATCCACTGGTCGTCAGGTTGTGGCCACCACGCACGCCGATGAGGTCCTGGAGGACCAAGGGCTCGGGCTGGACGAGGTCATGATCCTCCACCCCAGCGCCGAGGGAACGACGGCTGAGATGGCCGGCTCCATCGAGGTTGTCACCGAAGGCCTTGAGGCTGGTCTCGAGTTGAACGAAGCCCTTGCAGGGGAACTGCGTCCAGAAGGTGTCGGAGAACTCGTCCAACTCCCGTTCTCTTAGCCGTGCACGTCTTTTACGGGGTTGAGGGGATCACCGACGTTCCGGTGGTAGAGCACATCATCCGACTTCTAGGACTTGAGCCCCGTCAAGCTTCCGCCAGCGGCGGCAAGACTTACCTGGATCCGAAGGTTAGGCGCTGGAATGCAGCGTCCAACAGATCGCGCTTCCTGGTACTGCGAGATTGGGACCTAGATGACAAGGCGACGTGCCCAGCGGAGCTGATCGTGAAGGTCGCCGGGGAGATCCGAGCGCCGAGGCTCGCTGTGAGGGTACCCGTCAGATCGATCGAAGCCTGGCTACTGGCCGATCAAAGTGCCTTCAAGAAGTACTTTATGGTTACCACCTCAGTGGACGCGCCAGACGAACTCCTGGACCCCAAGGGCGAACTGGTCTCGATTTGTCGCAAATCCCGGAGCAGCACGATCCGCGACGACATGGTTCCTCGCGAGGCCTCCAGACGACGAGTCGGCCCCGGATTCGAAGGACGGTTGACGGAGTTCTCCAGAGATCACTGGGACCCGGTTCGTGCCCGACTTAGTTCCCCGAGTCTGGATCGATCGCTCAACCGCCTGCAGCAGCTCGTTGAGGACGGAGTCTGGTAGTGCCGAATCCAACTCGTTGAGCCGTCGATCTGCCGCAGTGAACGCCGGGACCTACGTCACGGTTCCTTCAGGTCGCAATGGAGGAAGCTACGCGGGCCCTATGTTTCCCGCCCCGTAGGCCACCCCGCCTCCGCACCCTCGAACGGCGGTCGTCTGTCAGGGTCGGCCATCTTCGGATCGTGACCGACGGCCGGCCGTTCGAGGTCAAGGTCACCCCGGCGCGGCCGATCTCCTGATGGTGAGCGATGGGTACGAGCGCCGCATCGGTGGGCGCGTCGACATGGCAGCCATCCCCGTCCAGTGGCGGGTGCCGCCGCCGGGCGAGAAGCGGCGCGGCTGGCGTCGGCGGGAGCCCGAGAACGGGCTGCTGATCGACCTGTCCGTCAGCGGGCTGGGGATCCGGGCGGCCGCCGCCGACGACCTGGGCCGGGGGGCGACGGTGCACGTCGCCCTGGACGGGGTCGTGGGCTGGGGGACGATCCGGCGGGTCCGCCCCGTCCCCGGCACCCGGCTCTGCGAGTACGGGATCGAGCTCGACCCGAAGGCCTCCGACCTCCTGTCGTGGGTCCACGCCAAGGTGGCCGGCGCCTCCGCCGCCTCCGAGGCCGACTGGCGCTGAGCCTCAGGGCTGGATGACGGCGTAGCCGCGGCGCTGGAGCTCGGCGGCGAGCAGGTCGTCGGGCACCCGCTTGAGCTGGTCGGCCAGGGCGGCCCGACGCCGGTCCGACGGTGCCACCCGGCCGCCGCTGCCGATCACACCGGTCCCCCCGACCCCGCTCGCCGGTGCGGCGGGGGCGGGCGCGCCCTCGGCCTCGGCGGTCAGCCGGTCGATCAGGGCCTGGGCCTCGTCACGGGTGAACTTGCCGGCGGCCTGGCGCTGGCTCAGCCCCAGCGGGTGCCGTGCGCCCCGGAAGCCGTCGTGGCCGGCCGCCTCGACCAGGGCGAGGAGCTCCTGCACCTGACGGTGCGTCGCGGGCGGGCCCGCCTGGTTCCCGAAGGCCATGACCAGGATCTTCCCACGTCCGCCGGACCCGTCCGGGCGATCCTCAACCCCGGCGGGTCCGGGTCGATGGTCCCCCGTGGCGCGGAACCGAGGATCACGACGGACGCTGGCCGGCATCGCCCTGGCCCTCACCCTGCTGGCGGCGACCGGCTGCGGTGACGACGGCGGCGGATCCGAGGAGGCGACCACCACCGACGCCGCCGCCACCGGCGACACCGGTGAGACCGGCAACACCACCGACGAGACCGACGAGACCACCGGCACCGACGACACCACCGGCACCGACGAGACCGGAGACACCGGGGTGCCGGCGGCGGTCGATGGTCCCCTGCTCACGGTGGACGACCTGCCCGACGGCTGGACCGAGACCGGCGCCGACGACGGCGTGGCCTTCGACCCGCTGCCGGACCCCGACGAGGCGGCGGAGGAGGAGGCCGACGAGGAGTGCCCGTCGAGCCCGGTGCCGGATGTCGAGACCGAGTCGATCGCCCGGGTCCGGTTCGAGGAGAGCGAGCGCCACGTCCTGCTCCACGGCGTGGTCGCCGCCCCCGATGCGGCCGACGCCGAAGCCCTCTTCGCCTACATGAGCACGTCGCTCGGCTGCACCCCCGCCGGCCCGGTCGAGCCCACGCTCCTCGACGGCGTCGGCGACGAGGCCTTCACCGCCGTCGTGCCGGGACCGTTCGCCATCTCCCTCGGCGGGGTCCGGGTGGGGAGCACGGTCGCCTTCGTCACCGGCTTCGGCTCGTCGGACGGGTCGACCGACGACCTCGACCTGGTCACCGGTCTGGTCGAGGCCATGGCCGAGCGCGCCGGCGGCTGAGCACGCCGGCGTCGGCCCGGCGCCGAGGGGCCCACCGGGGCCCTACCCTCAGGGGATGGACGAGCGGCCCACCTTCGAGCAGATCCGGCGAGCGCCCAAGGTCCTGCTCCACGACCACCTCGACGGCGGGCTGCGGCCGCAGACGGTGATCGAGCTGGCCTCCGAGTACGGCTACGACGGCCTGCCCACCACCGACGTCGACGAGCTGGCCCGTTGGTTCACCGAGGGCGCCAACCGCCGCGACCTCGTCCTGTACCTCGACACCTTCGAGCACACCGTCGGCGTGATGCAGGAGCGCGACGCCATCGTCCGCGTCGCCGCCGAGTGCGCCCAGGACCTGGCCGACGACGGCGTCGTCTACGCCGAGGTGCGCATGGCCCCCGAGCTGTGCCTGGAGCGGGGCCTGACCCTCGACGACGCCATCGAGGCCATGCTCGAGGGCTTCCGGATCGGCACCGCCGACGGCCGGATCGAGATCGGCCTGCTCGTCACCGCCATGCGCCACGCCGCCAACTCCAAGGAGGTGGCCGAGGCCGCCCTCCGCCACCGCGACGAGGGCGTGGTCGGCTTCGACATCGCCGGCAGCGAGGCCGGCAACCCCCCGACCCGCCACCTCGACGCCTTCCGCACCATCGCCGAGGACAACTTCCACATCACGATCCACGCCGGTGAGGCCTTCGGGCTGCCGTCGATCTGGGAGGCGGTCCAGATCTGCGGGGCCGAGCGGCTGGGCCACGGCGTCCGCATCATCGACGACGTCACCGTGGGCGAGGACGGCAGCGTCCGGCTCGGCCGGCTGGCCAGCTTCGTGCGCGACCGCCGGGTGCCGCTGGAGATGTGCCCCACGTCGAACGTCAACACCGGTGTGTGCGACACCATCGCCGAGCACCCGATCGGGCTGCTCCGCCGGCTCCGCTTCCGGGTCACGGTCAACACCGACAACCGGCTGATGAGCGGCACGTCGATGAGCGAGGAGATGCACCACCTCGTCGAGGCGTTCGGCTACGGCTGGGACGACCTGGAGTGGCTCACCCTCAACGCCATGAAGTCGGCCTTCTGGCCCTTCGACAAGCGGCTCCGGATCATCAACGAGCGGATCAAGCCCGGCTACGCCGCCCTCCGGGCCAGCGGGCTCGGGGTCAGCCTCGCCGGCTGAGCGACGCGCCGGTCACGCCACCCGGTCCCGGTACTCGGGCGAGCGGTAGACCTGGCCGATCAGGTCGAGCGACGTCGCCCCGTCGGCGAAGCGCTGCTGCCACCGCGCCACCGCGGCGGCGTCGGGTGGTCGGCCCAGCATCGTGAGGTGGACGGCGCCGATCGCCACCGGCCACGCCGTCCACCAGCGGTTCTCGGCCGACTCGGTGAACGCCCGGACGACGTCGCCCCGGCTGGACTCACCCCGGTCGAGCCGGCCGGCCCAGTAGGCGACCGAGTCGGGGTCGGGCTCCCAGGTCATCACCCGGCGGATCACCCGCTCGACGAAGTCCGACGACGAGGTGCCGCCGATCGCCCCGGCCACCTCCTCGGCGACCGTCCGCAGGGTGGTCCGCCCGGTGCGCAGCTGCCACATCCGGTAGGCCCACTGCTCCCCCGACGGCATCCGCTCCAGCCCGCCCCAGTAGAGGCGGAGCAGCTGGTGGCCGGGCCCGGTGAAGGCCGACGACGACAGCAGCGAGCCGATCACGCCCGGCGCCCGGCCGGAGGCGAAGCCGATGGCGTCGGTGGTGCGGGACAGCTCGGCGAAGGTCGGGCCCCGGCCCAGCACGTCGGCGTACTGCCGGTCGACGAAGGCCGCCGGTGAGGCGAACGGGGCGAACGGCCCGCCCAGCCGGGCGTTGATCGCCCGGGCGACGTACTCGTTCCCGGCGATGCCGGCCGCCTCGTTCGGCCACAGGTCGGTGAGGACGGTGACGACGTACCCGGCGCCGACCTCGACCGCCCCCGACGAGTTGAGCCGCCAGCGGCAGCACTGCGAGCCGAAGAAGCCGTTCTTCAGCGGCACCGGCACGCCCGGTGGCGCCCCGGCGGTGATGCCCCAGTCCTGCGTGTCGACCACCGACAGCAGGTACGACCGGGCGATGGCGCGGTAGGACGCGCCCAGCGGCCCGCCGTCGCCGTAGAGCAGCTGGCGCATCAGCGAGGTGCGGTCCCGCGCCGAGGTGGTGGTGATGCCCCACGGCGAGCGCTGCGCCGTCTGGGTCAGCCCGAAGGCGCGGTCGACCCCCTGCATCCCGGCGATGCCGCCCAGCGAGCTCCAGAGGGCGTTGGCCTCGGGGTCGGCCGAGCGGGCGATCATCGGCCCGATGTTCCGCTGCTCCCACTGGGTGAGCCCCCGCCCCTCGGCCTGGGCCCGCAGCAGGATGCCGGCCATGATCTCGGCCTTGAGGACGCTCGCCGTGGTCAGCCGCAGGTCGGGGTGGAGGTCGTACCAGCAGCCGCTGCGCCGGTCGTACACCGCGGCGGTGAAGCGGTTGGCCGGCCAGCGGGCCCGGAGGGCGGCCTGGAACCCGGCCGTGAAGGGGGTGGGGGCCACGACCGGTGCGGCCGCAGCCGAAGCGGAGGGGACGGTGACGGGCGCGCCCACCGCCAGGCCGGCGGCGAGGAGCACGACGGCGACGGCGGTGGGGCGCATGGGCTACTCCTGGGCGTAGGCGGCGCCCTGGCGTTCGGCCAGGGCGACCAGGTCGTCGAGCGCCACGTTCACGTCGACCAGGTGCAGGCCCCAGGAGTGCCCCAAGGTCTCGGCCGTGAAACCCTGGACCGGCCGGGGATCGGCCGGATCGGCGGGGGCGACGCCGAGGTAGTCGTGGTCGGCGGTCGTCTCGCAGGTCAGGGCCAGCGAGTCGGGCAGGGCGATGAACGGCGTCTCGACGTCCTCGGTCCCCGGGATGGCGCCGACGAGCGGGGCCGCCACCGGGGCGACGGCGTCGGCCGTCTCCTCCCCCAGCAGCCCGAGGACGTCGGTGCACAGCGAGCGGCTGCCGGTCTCGGGGTCGGCCCGGCCGAAGATGCCGCTGTCGTCGGGTGGCACGGCCGTCGGGTAGCTCGACCAGGTCACGACGCAACCGGCCTCGTCGGCGCTGGTGCACCCGGGGATCTCGGCCAGGTCGCCCCCGACCACCTCGCCCTCGGGCACCTGCAGCGATCCGCCGAACAGGTGCGCCGCCACCAGGAGCGATCGGACCTCGGGCACGCCGTCGATCTCCTCGTCGAGCAGCTTCAGCAGGTGGCCGGTGCCCTGCGAGTGGCCGATCAGGATCACGCCCCGGCCCTCGTTCCACTGCGAGACGTAGGTCTGCCAGGCGTCGAGGACGTCGGCGTAGGCGCCGGCCCGCTCCTCGGGGGTGGCCGCGGTCAGGCCGTTGAGCGTGATCTGGCGGTACACCGGGGCGAAGACCCGGCACGAGCGGGCGTACTGGGCGGCCTGGGCCCGGACCGTCGCCGCCTCGTTGTCCTCCGGGGTCCACTCCAGGTCGCTGATCGTGCCCGGGTCCGAGGAGACCGTCGGGTAGACGTAGAAGCAGTCGATCGGCGGGTCGGCGGCCGGCTCCCGCTCCTCGACGGCGCTGCTGCCGTCGGCGGCGAGCACGGTGACGTCGAGGTCGCGGCACTCGTCGTCGGCCAGGTCGGGCCGGCAGATCCAGCTGGCGTCCTCGCCGTAGACCTCGCTGGTGTGCCCGTCGTAGGGGTCGACGACCTCCCCGGCCGGCTCCGAGGGCGGGGTGGTGTCCGAACCCGAGCCCTCCGTGGACTCGGGCGCCGGGGCCGACTCCGACGAGCCGGTGGCCTGGGCCCCGCCCTGGTGGGCGTCGCCGTCGTCGTCCGACGAGCAGGCGGCCAGGAGGGCCAGAGCGGCGAGGACGGCGAGGGTGCGCTTCACGCGGGAGCTCCTTCGAGGATGGCTCGGGTGGCCGAGCAGCCCAGCCGGCTGGCACCGGCCTGGACCATGGCGATGGCGGTGGCGTGGTCACGGATGCCGCCGGAGGCCTTGACGCCGACCCCGTCGCCGACGGCGGCGCGCATCCGGGCCACCGCCTCGACGGTCGCGCCCCCGGCGGGGTGGAAGCCGGTGGACGTCTTCACGAACTCGGCGCCGGCGGCCACGGCGGCGGCGCAGGCCCGCTCGACGGCATCGGGGGCGAGGGTGTCGAGGACGGCCGACTCGATGATCACCTTGAGCAGGGCGCGACCCTCGAGGGCCCGGTGGACGGTGGCCACGCCCGCCTCGACGACCTCCCACTGCCCGGCGGCGACCGCGCCCAGGTCGATCACCATGTCGATCTCGGTGGCGCCGGCGGCCACGCAGTCCATCGCCTCCCGGGCCTTGGCCCGCGGCGTGTGGGCGCCGGAGGGGAAGCCGACGACCGCGGCCACCGCCATGCCCGGCGGCAGCTCCTCGGGCGGGATGGCCAGCGGCAGCCGCGAGGGCGACACGCAGATGGCGGCCACGCCCAGCTCGGCGCCCTCGCGGGCCAGGGCGGTGACGTCCTCGCTGGTGGCCGTGGGCGCCAGCAGGGTGTGGTCGATCAGCGCCGCCAGGGCGCGGCGGTCGAGCGGGGGCTCCATCGCGGCCAGACTGTCACACGGCCGGCCGCCGGGGTCGGGCCTCACCCCTCCGGAGGAGCCCAGTGCACACGACCGTCGTCGACCACCCGCTCGCCGCCCAGGCCCTGGGCCGGCTCCGCGACGAGACGACCGACCGGGCCGCCTTCCGCCAGGCCATGGACGACCTGGCGGGGCTGCTGGTGATCGAGGCCACTCGGACGCTGCCGACCGTCGAGGTCGAGATCCGCACCCCGCTCCAGCCCACGACGGTGACCCGGGTCGAGCCGGCGCCGCTGACCGTGCCGGTGCTGCGGGCCGGCCTCGGGCTGCTGCCCGGCGTGCTCCGCCTCCTGCCCGACGCCCCCACCGGCTTCATCGGCGTGGCCCGCGACGAGGTCACCCTCGAGCCGGTGCCCTACATGGACTCGGTCCCCGCCGACCTCGGCGGTCGCCCGGTCCTCGTCCTCGACCCGATGCTGGCCACCGGCGGGTCGCTGGCCTTCGCCTGCTCGCTCCTGCAGGGCCGCAACCCGGGTCGGGTCACCGCCGTGTGCGTGCTGGCCGCCCCCGAGGGCGTGCGCCGGATCGACGCGTCCGGCCTGGTCGACGATCTCGTGGTGGCCGCCATCGACGAGAAGCTGAACGACGTCGCCTACATCGTCCCCGGCCTGGGCGACGCCGGCGACCGCCTCTTCGGCACCGCCTAGGGCGGCTCAGTCGAGGCCGAGCGTCGCCGGGAGGGCAGCGGTGATCTCGGCCAGGGCGGCGTCGGCGCGGGTGCGGGCGCTGGCCACGTCGGTCCCGTCGGGGACGGCCTCGACCACCTCGACGTAGCACTTGAGCTTGGGCTCGGTGCCGCTGGGCCGGACGATGACGCGGGCGCCGGGCAGGGCGATGCCGACCACGTCGGCGGGCGGGAGGCCCCGGTCGGGACGGCCGTGGGCCAGGTCGCTGACACCGGCGACGGGCCGCTCGCCGATCGCCGTGGGCGGGGTCGAGCGCAGGCGGGCCATGGCCCCGGCGATGCGCTCGGCACCGTCACCGCCCTCCAGCCGGACCGACCACTGGCCGGTGTGGTGGACGCCGAAGCGGCGGGCCAGGTCGTCGAGCCGGTCCCAGACGGTGAGGCCCTGCTCGACCAGGTCGCTGATCATCTCGCAGGCGAGGAGGAAGGCGCTGATGCCGTCCTTGTCCCGCACCGTCTCGCCCACGCAGTACCCGATCGCCTCCTCGTAGGCGAGGATCAGCGGGCGCCCCGGCGTCGCCGCCCGGGAGAGCCACTTGAAGCCGGTGAGGGTCTCGACGTAGCCGTGCCCGGCGCTGGTGGCCAGCTTGCCGAGGAGCGACGACGACACGATCGTCGTGGCGAAGACGCCCCCCTCGGGCAGGTCGCCCCGGCGGACGAGGTGGTCGGCGAGGAGCCACCCGAGCTGGTCGCCGCTGAGGGCGCGCCACGCCTCCTTCTGGCGGGAGGCGCCGAGCCGGGGGTCGACCACGGCCATGGCCAGGCGGTCGGCATCGGGGTCGTTGGCCAGGGCCACGTCGGCGCCGACCCACGCGGCCTGGTCGATCAGGTGGTCGAGGGCACCGGGCTCCTCGGGGTTGGGGAACGGCACCGTCGGGAAGTCGGGGTCGGCCTCGGCCTGGGTGGCGGCCTCGTGCAGGGTGATGAAGCCGGACTGCTGGGCGGCCCGGCGCACCACGGGCCCGCCGACGCCGTGGAGCTGGGTGTAGGCGGCCTCGACCGGTGCCCGTCCCGCCTTGGGCCGCACGACGTGGCCGATGTCGGCGAGGTAGGCGTCGACGACCTCGAGCCCCAGGTGCTCGATCGCCGGGTTCCCGGCGCCGCTGCGGGGCAGGTCGGCGAGCGGACCGGCCGCCTCCATGGCGGCGGCGACGGCGGCGGCCTGGTCGGCGTCGATCTGGCGGCCCTCGCCGTCGTAGACCTTGTAGCCGTTGTCGGGCGCCGGGTTGTGGCTGGCGGTGACCATGACGCCGGCGGCGGCGCCGAGGTGGCGCACGGCGAAGGCCAGCACCGGCGTGGGGGTGGGGGCGGGCAGCACCATCACCCGGATCCCGGCCCCGGCGACCACCTCGACGGTGTCGGTGACGAAGTCGTCGGAGCGGTGGCGGGCGTCGCGGCCGACGACGATGCCCCGGCCGGCTGTGCCCTGGTCGCGGACCCAGGCGGCGACGCCGGCGGCGGCCCGGCTCACGACGGCCCGGTTCATCCGGTTCGGGCCCGGGCCCACCGGCCCGCGCAGCCCGGCCGTCCCGAACTCGAGCCGGGCCCGGAACAGCTCCCGCAGCTCGGCCTCGGCCTCGACCTTGTCGTAGAGCTCGTCCTCGACGGCGTACCAGAGCTGGCGGAGGTCGAAGGCGGTCCCCGGCTCCGGGTCGTCCTCGACCCAGGCCCGGACCCGGGCCAGCAGGTCCTCGATGGTCTCGTCGGTGCCCGGCACGGGCGGCTCCTAGGCGTCGAGGAGGTGGACCAGCTGGGCCAGCGACAGCCCCGGGCGGGCGCCGGTGTGGCCGATGACGGCGGCGGCGGCGATCGAGCCCAGCGAACCGCAGCGGTCGAGGGGCATCCCCTGGGTGTAGCCGTAGAGGAAGCCCGCCGCGTAGAGGTCGCCGGCACCGGTGGTGTCGACCCGCTTGGGCACCTCGTGGGGGGCGATGTGGTGGGTCTCGTCGGCGGTCACCACCACCGAGCCGTGGCGGCCCTTGGTCAGGCAGGCGACCTTGCACCGGCCCCGGACCTTGGCCACCGCGTCGTCGAAGTCGTCGACCTCGTAGAGGCGGGTGATCTCGTCGATGTTGGCGAAGAGGATGTCGACGCCGCCGTCGATCAGGGTGAGGAAGTCGTCCCGGTGCCGGTCGACGCAGAACCCGTCGGACAGGCTGAGGGCGACCTCGCGGCCGGCGGTGTGGGCGGCCTCGGTGGCGACCCGGTAGGCCTCCTTGGCCGCGTCACGGTCGAAGAGGTAGCCCTCGAGGAAGGTGACCTGCGAGGCCCGCACGACGTCGAGGTCGATGTGGTCGGGGCCGAGCAGCGACGAGGCCCCGAGGTAGGTGTTCATCGTGCGCTGGGCGTCCGGCGTGACCACGATGAGGCAGCGGCCGGTGGCGGGGCCGTCGGTAGCCCGGGGCGAGTCGAAGTGGACCTCGAGGCCGGCCAGGTCGTGGGCGAACACGGTGCCCAGGTCGTCGTCGTGGACCCGGCCGATGTAGGCCGCCCGGCCGCCGAAGCTGGCCAGGCCGACGAGGGTGTTGGCCGCGGAGCCGCCCGACATCTCGGTGCGCTGGGTCATGGCCCCGTAGAGCCGGTCGACCGTGTCCTCCTCGATGAGGGTCATCGCCCCCTTGGTCAGGTCGTGGGCGGCGACGAAGTCGTCGTCCTCGTGGCTGAGGACGTCGACGAGGGCGTTGCCGATCCCCACGACGTCGAACCTGGTGCTCTCGGACACGGGGGACGACCCTACATGCCCTGGTCGGACGGCATCCCATGCCCGTTCGCCGCCCGGCCACCTGACGGCTGACTGGCTACTGTGACCGAGTCAACAGCGGACCCATCCCGCCACCCCGCACGGAGGCACCCTTGACCGTCGCTGCTCCACGCCCGTCCGGGTCCCCCGCCGCCCGCGCCCGGCGCCGCCTGGGCCTCGGCCTGGTGCTGGCCGTCACGGTGGCGACCACGGTGCTGCCCGGTGGGCCGGCGACCGCGGCGCCCGTCGCCCGGGCGACGGCCGGACCGGCCGCCGGCGCGCCCCCGGCCACGGGCTTCGGCGAGCCCGGCATCCCGGTCCGCCCCGGGTCGGAGCGCTACGTCCGGGAGGCCTACGACGCCATCCTCGGGCGCACCGTCGACGGGCCGAGCCTCCAGTACTGGGGCGGGATCCTCGACGGCGGGACCTCGCGGGGCACCTTCGCCCGCCACATGGTGCTGTCGGTCGAGTCGGTGCGGGCCCACGTCGCTGCCAGCTACGAGGCGTTCGGCCGGGCGGCCACCACCCAGGAGCGCGACGCCGCGGTCGCCGCCATCCGGGCCCGGACCACCACGGTCGAGAAGGAGCTGGTCCGCCTCCTCGCCACCGACGAGTTCTACGAGCGGGAGGGGGGCGACAGCCCCTCCGGCTTCGTCCAGGCCCTCTACAACAGCGTGCTCGGCACCTCCCCCGACGAGGGCGGCGCCGCCTACTGGCTCGGCCGGCTCGAGGCCGGGGCCACCCGCACCCAGGTCGCCCAGGGCTTCGTCCACTCGGGCGCCCGCCTCGGCCCGGTCGTCGAGGACGCCTACGACCGGGTGCTGGCCCGGGCCGCCGACCCCGGCGGCCGGGACTACTGGGCCTCGCGCATCCGCCGGGGCGAGAGCATCCTCGACATCGACCGCTTCCTCCTCGGCAGCAGCGAGGCGTGGGGCGCCGGCTGCAGCACCCTCGACCGGACCCGCTGCCTGCTGCCGTTCCCCAACGACGAGCTGACCCTCGCCGACCCCACCACCGACACCGGCCGCCGGGTCGTGCTCAAGCCGTCGTGGGTCCCGCCCAGCGCCACGGCCGGGGCCTTCGACCCCTCGGAGTGGAACCGCCAGGACGGCTTCAGCCCGGGCTCGGCCATCCTCCTCGGCAGCGGCGGCATCGACCTCGAGGAGTCCGGCGTGGCCGGGATCGAGGACATCGGCGCCTCGCTCGCCGACGACGCCCCGATCGTGATCGTCGACACCGAGACCGGCGAGGAGTGGCCGTACTGGGCCGAGCTCGACAGCCACGCCGCCACCGCCGCCGACCGGGCGCTGATCATCCGGCCGGCCCGCAACTTCCTCGACGGCCACACCTACGCGGTCGGCATCGGCCAGATGCGGAACGGCCAGGGCCAGCCCATCACCGCCCCGGCCGGCTTCCGGGTCTTCCGCGACGACCTGCCGTCGAGCAACCGGCGCGTCGAGGAGGAGCGGGTCCGGGTCGAGTTCGCCATGGACCAGGTGGCGGCGGCCGGGCTCGACCGCGAGACGCTCCACATGGCGTGGACCTTCACCGTGGCCAGCACCCGCAACCTGGCCGAGCGGGCCGTGCACATGCGGGACGAGGCCCTCGGCGGCCTGGCCGGGGTCAACGCCCCCGACTTCACCGTCACCTCCGCCACCCCCGACCCCGAGCACCCCGTCACCCGGGTCGAGGGCACCTTCACGGTCCCCAACTACCTCACGAACGGCGGCCAGCCCCCGGCCCGCCTGCGCCTCGGCGACGACCACCTGCCCCAGGCCCAGGGCACGGTCACCGCCCCGTTCACCTGCATCGTCCCCGACTCGGCCCGCACCGCACCGGCCCGCGCCTCCCTGTACGGCCACGGCCTGCTGGGCACCGGCGGGCAGGCGGCCAGCGGCGGGCCCCGCGACGTCGCCGTCGAGCACAACATGGTGTTCTGCGGGACCGACTACTGGGGCATGTCGGCCGGCGACACGGCCAACATCGTCGGCATCATCGGCGACCTGTCGCGGTTCCCCGAGCTGGCCGACCGCAACCAGCAGGGCCTGCTCAACTTCATGCTCCTCGGCCGGCTGATGACCAAGCCGGACGGGCTGGTCAGCCACCCCGCCTTCCAGGGCACGGCCGGCGTCCCGGCCATCGACCTGACGAACCTCTCGTACTACGGGATCAGCCAGGGCGGGATCATGGGCGGCGCCCTCGTCGCCCTGAGCACCGACATCACCCGGGGCGTCCTGGGCGTGCCGGCGATCAACTACAGCACCCTGCTCGAGCGCAGCGTCGACTTCGACCCCTTCTTCGGGATCATGGCCGGCAGCTACCCGAGCGCCCTCGACCGGATGATGCTGACCTCGGTCATCCAGATGCTGTGGGACCGGGGTGAGGGCAACGGCTACGCCAACCACATGACCGCCGACCCGCTCCCGGGCACGCCCACCCACGAGGTCCTGCTCCACGTGGCCGTGGGCGACCACCAGGTGGCGACGGTGGCCGCCGACGTCCAGGCCCGCACCTACGGCGCCGTCACCAACGACCCGCCGCTGGCCGACGACCGCTCCCCCGACGCCGAGCCGCTGTGGGGAATCGAGCGGGCCGAGACCTGGCCCCACGCCGGCAGCGCCACCATCTACTGGGACAGCGGGGCCCCGTGGCCGCCGTCGACCAACCAGCCGCCCCGCTCCGGCAGGGACCCGCACGGCGACCCCCGGGCCGACGCCGGCGCCCGCGAGCAGATCTCCGAGTTCCTGAAGCCGGGTGGCGTGGTGATCGACGTGTGCGGGGGCGACCCCTGCGAGGCGGAGCCCGGCTAGTCGTCGCCCCCGGGCCCGTCGTCACCGTCGGGTCCGGGGCCGCCGGGGCCACCCCCACCAGCCGGACCGCCGCCGGCCCGGCTGGCGACGACCTCGTAGCTGTCGATCAGCAGGGCCCCGTCGTCGCCCTGGACGAAGGTGAGGCGGGCGTCCTCGACGCTCGTCCCTCCGTCCGGGAGGCCGAAGCGGAGGGTGAGGGAGACGCTGCCCGCCTCGGCGTCGCCGCGGACCGGGCCCTGGACCCGGACCGACCTCACCGTCTCGGTCCAGAACGTCCGGTACCGGTCGAAGGGGTTGCGCTGCTGGTAGGCCGGTGACAGCCGGGCGTAGGACGTCTCCAGGTCCCCCGCTCCGACCAGGGCGTAGTAGTCCGACGCCGCCGTGGCCAGCGCCTCGTCGGTCACCGGTGCGGCCGGGGCGGTGGTGCTCGTGGTGGTCGACGACGTGGTCGTCGTCTCCTCCTCGGTCGTGGTGGGGGCCTCGGTGGTGGTCGTCGTCGTGCTGGTGGTGGTGGTCGCCGTGGTCTCCGGCTCGGTCGTCGCGGTGGTCGACGACGACCCGTCTGCGCTGGCCTCGCCCCCGTCGCCGCCGTCGCGGGTCAGGGCGTAGCCGGCCGCCGCCCCGAGGAGGAGCAGCACCAGCAGCGCGGCGGCGATCAGCGCCCCCTTCCCCCGCCGGGGCCCCTCCTCCGCAGCTCGGGGGAGAGCTGGCTGCCCTGGCGACCGATTCTCCCCCGAGTTCGGAGCAGGGACGGGGACGGGCGGCAGGACGGCGGTGCGCTCGGCAGCGGTCGGCCGGGCCTCCAGGGCCTCGAGCGCCACGCGGAGGGCGGCGGCGCTCTGCGGGCGCTCGCCGGGCCGCTTGGCCAGACCCGACTCCAGCAGGGCGGCCAGGGCGTGCGAGACCCCGAGAGGGCGGAGGTCGGGCGGCGGCTGGGTCAGGACCCGGCCGACCCGGGCGATCATGGCCTCGCCCTCGCCGCCGGCGAAGGGGGCCCGGCCGCTGAGGGCGGCGTGGAGGGTGGCGCACAGGCCGTAGACGTCGCTCTGCTCCGAGGCCGGCTCGCCCGACAGGACCTCGGGGGCGGCGTAGCCGATCGTGGCCGTGACCGAGCCGGTGGTGGTCGAGCCGACGTCGACCAGCCGGGCGATGCCGAAGTCGCTGAGCTGGGGCTCGCCGTACTCCGACAGCAGGACGTTGGCCGGCTTCAGGTCGCGGTGGAGGACGCCGGCGGCGTGGGCGGCGGCCAGGCCCCCGGCCAGGCGGGCGCCGATCCGCACGGCCTCGTCCTCGGGCAGCGGCCCGCCGGCGGCGACCCGCTCGTGGAGCGAGCCACCGGCCACGTACGGCATCAGGAGGTAGGGCAGGCCGTCGTCGGTCACGCCGGCCGAGTAGACGGCGACGATGTTGGGGTGGTTGGAGAGCCGGCCCATGGCGGTGATCTCCCGCCGCCAGCGCTCGACCGCCCGGGCGTCGGCCCCCGGCGACAGCAGGACCTTGACGGCCACGTCCCGGCTGAGATCTCCCTGGTGGCCGCGGTACACGACCCCGAAGCCGCCCCTCCCGATGACCCTCAGGTCGGCCACCCCGGGGACGTGGGGCGGGGCGACATCGGTCACGGGGGGCTCGCCGGGCATGGGTTCGACCGTACCCACGGATCCTGAGACGACTCAGGCCGGCCCGCTGAGCAGGCTCTCATCCGGCCGATCAGGTGGACGTGGTGACCGACTCCACCAGCTCGGCGACCCGGCAGGCCCGGCTGGCGGCCCGGACCACGGTGCGGCACCCGGCGGAGCCGCCGGGCGGCTCGGCCACGACGACCGTGGTCACGCCCAGGACCTCGTCGTGGAAGGTGCTGGCCCGCAGGGTGCGGAGCAGCTCGGGGTCGACACCGCCCGCCACCATCAGGTCGTGGCCCACGTCGCGCAGGACGGCCCGGGTCGAGAGCGGGTCGAGCAGCGTGCTGAAGGCGACGACCGGCTCGTCCCGGCCGCCGACGCACACGACGTCCTCGACCACCTGGCCGACGTCGGGCCCGCCCAGCTCGACGGCCACGACCGACGAGAGCCAGGTCAGCTCGGGGCCGCGGTGCTCGCCGACCACGCGGCGGAGGCCGCAGGGCGAGAGGTCCGGCAGGCAGCGCCGGTCGGCCCCGACCACCACGTCGGGACCGTGGTCGACGTGGAGCACGGCGGTGACCGTGGGGAGCGTGTGGGTGAGGGCGGCGACGAGCCGCAGGGCGTCGGATCCGAGCACGGGTCGATCCTCCGAAGGGGGCTTGTTAGGCATGCTTACCACACGCTCTCGTGACCGTCCGCACTACGGTGGGAGAAACCTGACGACCCGTCAGATCTGTCTCCTGGAGCTGCGATGCCCACCTCCTCCCCCGCCCTCGGTGCCGATGGCTGGTTCACGACCGAGCCGGAGCCGGCGCTGCTCGGCCACCGCTGCCCGGCCTGCGGCACGGTCGCCTTCCCCCGCCCCCCGCTGGGCTGCCCCAACCCGACGTGCGGCTCCGACGAGCTCGAGCCCACGCCGCTGTCCCGGGTCGGGCGCATCTGGTCCTACACCGACGCCCGCTACCAGCCGCCGCCGCCCTACGTCGTGCCCGGCGACGAGCACGTCCCCTTCTGCATCGTGGCGGTCGAGCTGGAGGCCGAGAAGATCATCGTCCTCGGCCAGGTCGTGGCCGGGGTGACCGTCGACGAGCTGAGCCTCGGCCAGGAGGTCGAGCTGGTCGTCGACACGCTGTTCACCGAGGCCGGCGAGGACGGCGAGGTCGCGCACCAGATCTACAAGTGGAAGGTGGTCGCATGAGCGTCGATCCCGTCGCCGTCGTCGGGGTGGGCATGCACCCCTGGGGCAAGTGGGGCCGGAACTTCGTCGAGTACGGCCGGGTCGCCGCCCGCGCCGCCCTCGCCGACGCCGGCATCGAGTGGACCGACGTCGACTTCGTCGCCGGCGCCGACACCATGCGCAACGGCTACCCGGGCTACGTCTCGGGCGCCACCTTCGCCCAGGCCCTCGGCTGGACCGGCACCCGCGTCGCCTCCTGCTACGCCGCCTGCGCCTCGGGCTCGACCGCCCTGGAGGCGGCCCGCACCCGCATCCTCGCCGGGCTGAGCGACATCGCCCTGGTGGTCGGGGCCGACACCACGCCCAAGGGCTTCCTCGCCCCCAACGCCGGCGACCGGCCCGACGACCCGGACTGGCTGCGGTTCCGGCTCCTCGGCGCCACCAACCCCACCTACTTCGCCCTCTACGCCCGGCGCCGGATGGACATGTGG
>JBQGCF010000311.1:0-13195 GCA_052038315.1 Iamia sp. | reverse complement strand
GGCCTGCAGGGCGCAGATCGGGTCGACCTCGGCCACGATCACGCGGGCGCCCTGGCCCCGGAGGCTCTGGGCGCAGCCCTTGCCGACGTCGCCGTAGCCGGCCACGAAGGCGACCTTGCCGCCGATCATCACGTCGGTGGCCCGGTTGAGGCCGTCGATCAGGCTGTGGCGGCAGCCGTAGAGGTTGTCGAACTTCGACTTGGTGACCGAGTCGTTGACGTTGATGGCCGGGAACAGCAGGGTGCCGGCCTCGAACATCTGGTACAGCCGGTGGACGCCGGTGGTGGTCTCCTCGGTGACGCCCTTGATGCCGGCGGCGACGTCGGTCCAACGGCTCGGCTCCTTGGCCACGCTGGCCTTGAGAAGCTCGAGGACGACGGTCCACTCCTCGGAGTCGTCCTCGGTGGGCTCGGGCACGGCGCCGGCCTCCTCGTACTCCTTGCCCTTGATCACGAGCATCGTGGCGTCGCCGCCGTCGTCGAGGATCATGTTGGGGCCGGCGCCGTCGGGCCAGCGGAGGGCCTGGTCGGTGCACCACCAGTACTCCTCCAGCGTCTCGCCCTTCCAGGCGTAGACGGGCACGCCCCGGGGGTTGTCGGCGGTGCCGTCGGGACCGACGACCACGGCGGCGGCGGCGTGGTCCTGGGTCGAGAAGATGTTGCAGCTGACCCAGCGCACGTCGGCGCCCAGGGCGACCAGCGTCTCGATGAGGACGGCGGTCTGGATGGTCATGTGCAGCGAGCCCATGATGCGGGCGCCCTTCAGGGGCTGGGCGTCGGCGAACTCGGCGCGGGTCGCCATCAGGCCGGGCATCTCGTGCTCGGCGAGCTGGATCTCCTTGCGGCCGAAGCCGGCGAGGGAGAGGTCGGCGACCTTGAAGTCGTCAGGGGCGAGGGCCATGGGTGCGTCCTCCGGGGATGCGGGTGCGCCGGGGCGCGGCAGCGCTCCGGCGACGGGATGATCGGTTGTCGACGCGGGCCGGAACCAGCTGGCTCACCCATGACGGCCCTGCACGGCGCCGTCCCAGCGGGTCGACGCCGGGAGCGAGGCTAGCGCGGCGCCCCTCACGACACCCGGTGCCCGGCCGATGGCGGGTCGTGAACAAGCCGGTCGTCGCCGCCCTCGTGGTGGCCATCCTCGGGGTCGCCGGGTTCGGCGTCTGGGCGAACCGGGAGGACCCGGAGCCCCACTTCTGCAAGGCCGGCGCCTTCATCTTCGGCGAGGTCGAGGGCCTGGAGGGGTACTCGGTGACGCTCCAGGACGGGGGCGATCCCGGCCCCGACGGGTGCGACGGCGACGACCGACCGGGCGTCGAGTCCGTCGCCGTCGACGAGGTGCCCGCCCCGGCCCCCGATGCGGCGCCGACCACGACCATGGTCCCGCAGCCGCCGGCGGAGCCCGATCCGGAACCGGTCACGGAACCGCTGGTGCTCGGGTTCGACTGCGCGTTCCGGGACGGCGACGGCACCGTCGTGGCCCGGGCGGTGCCCAACCGGCCCGGCGGCGAGTGCGGGCTGCCCGGGCCCGACGGCCGCATGCCGGGCGAGCTCGCCCGGTAGCCGTCCCGGCGGGGAGAACCGAGCGAACACCACGGCCCGTGATCGATCAACCACTCACAGTTGTGCAGGGGTGACCGAAGGAGGGTGCATGTTGAAGGCCGCCCTCGTCATGATCGCCGGCTTCGCCGCCCTCGTCGGGGTCCTGCTCGGCTCGGCCACGACCTTCGACGGCCGCTCCGACCCCTGCTCCAAGTACGACGTGTGCACCACGACCACGACCACGACGAGCTCGACCTCGACCACCACCACGGCACCGGCGACCACCGCCCCGGCGCCGACCTCGACTAGCCCATCGCCACAGCGTTGACCCGGGTCGGGTGGATCGTGACGACGACGCGGGTCTCGCCCTCGCCGTCCATCTGCCGCAGGTCGACGCCGCCGTACTTGGCCCCGACCTGGTCGGCGAAGGCGTAGTCGGCGTCGAGGGCCAGGCTGGCGTCGCCCCGGACCTCGAGGTAGCGCATCGGGTCGGCCGGGTCGAGGACGAAGAGGTTCACGACCGGGTTGGCCTCCAGGTTTCTCGTCTTCTGGCGGGTGCTGTTGAGCGACACCCGGATCCCCTCGTCGTCCGCCAGGAACCAGACGGCGGACAGCTGCGGCCGGCCGTCGGGTCCGAGGGTGGCGAGGGTGGCGACCGGGGCGTCGAGCAGGTCGCGGTGGCTCTCGGGGATCTCGGTGCTCATCGGGTCACGCTACGAGCCGAAAACTGAAACGTGTTCTAGTCTGCGGCCATGGCCGAGCTCCCGCCCCTCTCCACCCCGCTCCCCGGTCCCCGCCTGACGGGCAGGAGCGCCCTCGTCACCGGGGCGGCCTCCGGCATCGGGGCCGCCACCGCCCTGCGGCTGGCCGCCGAGGGGGCGACCGTGCTGGCCGTCGACCTCAACGCCGAGGGGCTGAAGGCCACCGTCGACGCCCTGCCCGCCGAGGCCACCGGCTCGATCACCGCCCACGTGGCCGACGTGTCGTCCGAGGAGGCCGTCGCATCCGCCGTCGCCCTCGCCGTCGAGACCGGTGGCGGGCTCGACGTGGTGGCCAACATCGCCGGCATCCTCCGGGCCGCCCACTCGACCGAGCACAGCCTGGAGCTGTGGGACCAGGTGATCCGGGTCAACCTCACGTCGACCTTCCTCGTGTGCCGGGCTGCGCTCCCCCACCTGCTCGAGGGCGGCGGCGTCATCGTCAACTCGGCCTCGACCTCGGCCGAGTTCGGCCACCCGTGGATGGCGGCCTACGCAGCGTCGAAGGGCGGCGTGGCGGCCCTCACCCACACGCTGGCGGTCGAGTACTCGAAGCGGGGCGTGCGGGTGAACGCCATCGCCCCCGGCAGCGTCCGCACCGGCATGACCAAGGGCCTCGACTTCCCCGCCGACGCCGACTTCGACCTGATCCCGCGCATCATGTCGCCCATCGGCCCCGGCGACCCGGCCTCGGTCGCCTCCGTCGTGGCCATGCTCGCCTCCGACGACGGCGCCCACATCAGCGGCGAGATCATCCGCATCGACGGCGGCACCCATGCCTGAGGGGGCCGTGCGCTTCTCGATCGCCACGGCCTACATCGACCCGTCCGAGCTGACGGCGATCGCCCGGGCCGCCGACGAGCGGGGCTTCCACGCCATGACCGTCGCCGACCACGTCGTCAACCTGGCCGAGCTGGGGACGCAGTACCCGTACACCGCGGACGGCCAGCGCCGGTGGGAGCCGTTCACGCCGTGGGTCGACCCGTGGGTGACGATCGGCGCCATGGGTGCGGTCACCGAGCGGCTGCGCTTCTTCACCAACGTCTACGTGCTCCCCATGCGGGACCCCTTCACCGTGGCCAAGATGGTCGCGACAGCATCGGCCCTGACCGGGGGCAGGGTCGGGCTGGGGGTCGGCATGGGGTGGTGCGAGGAGGAGTTCGACCTGCTCGGCGAGCCCTTCGCCCGCCGGGGCAAGCGGGCCGACGAGATGCTGGCGCTGATGGCGTCGCTCTGGTCGGACGGCTGGACCGAGCACCACGGCGAGTTCTACGACGTGCCCCGCCTGGAGATGACGCCCACGCCGCCGGCCCCGGTGCCGATCTACGTCGGCGGCATGTCCGAGCCGGCGCTGCGACGGGCCGCCCGCCACGACGGGTGGATCAGCGACCTGATCTCGATCGGCGAGGCGGCCGACTTCCGCCAGCGCATCGAGGACGAGCGCGAGCGGCTCGGCCGCACCGACGTCCCGTTCTCGATGATCGCTTCGCTCAACGACGCCGTCGGCCTCGACGACTACCGCCGCGCCGCCGACGTCGGCGTCACCGACATCCTCACCATGCCGTGGGCCTTCTACGGCGGCTTCGGCCAGGACCTCCAGGGCAAGCTCGACGGCCTCCACCGCTTCGCCGACGACATCCTCGCCGAGCTTTGAGCGGTGCTCAGCCGGGTTGGGGTGGGGTGGCGGGCTCGGCGGGGACGACGGTGAGGGTGGGGAAGCCGGCGGTGAGGGCCTCGACGTCGGTGGTCGGGTCGGTCAGCTCCGAGGTGCACTCGGGCTGGGCGAGGGGGTTGCCGTCGGTGGCGACGGTGACCTCGACCAGCTCCTTGGGCTCGCCCTCGTCGCAGCTCGGAGCGTTGATGCTGGTGACCTCGACGGGCGCCTCGCCGGCGGCCAGGGCCGCGGCGTGCTCGTCGAGCCAGGCCAGCATCAGCTCGGCGCCGACCTCGTAGCCCTCGGCGAAGGGACCGAACGAGGCGCTCAGGGCGAGGGCCGGGATGCCCCGGGCCACCGCGGCGCGGGCGGCGCCGATCGTGCCCGAGGCGTCGACCACGGCGCCCACGTTCTGGCCCTCGTTGATGCCCGAGACCACGAGGTCCGGGGCGATCTCCATCTCGTCGATGGCGACCCGCACGCTGTCGGCCGGGTAGCCGGCGACGGCGATCGCCGGGTGGCCGCTGGCGGTCTGCTCCTCCTGGCTCTCGACGGCGCCCTCGGTGAAGGTGCCGCCGGTGCCGCTCTGCTGCTCGAGCGGGGCGACGACCTGGACGTCGTGGCCCTCGGCCACCAGCGCCTCGACCACGGCGTCGATGCCCTCGGCGGCGTAGCCGTCGTCGTTGGTGACGAGGATCGACAACGTGTCGTCGGCGACCTCGGTGCTGGTGGTGGTCGACGACTCGGCGGACGTGGTCGTCGTCGTGCCCGACTCGCCGACGTCGGAGCCGGTGTCGTCGTCGGAGCCGCAGCCGGCCAGGAGGGCGGCGACGACCACTGCGCCGGCGATGAGGCGCTTCATCGGGCACCCCGGACGAGCCGACCGGGCGTGGCGCCGGTGCGGGCCCCGTCGCGGCGGGTGACGACACCGGACTTCACCGTGGCGAGGTAGCCGTCGACGCCCTGGAGCAGGCGCCGCCCGCCGGCCGGCAGGTCGTGGACGACCCGCGGCGTGCGCAGCCGCAGCCCGTCGTGGTCGATGACGTTGACGTCGGCCAGCCTCCCGGGCGCCAGCCGGCCCCGGTCCGACAGGCCGTAGAGCGCTGCGGTGTCGCTGGTCATGCGGCGGACGACCAGCTCGAGCGGCAGGCGCTCGCCCCGCGACCGGTCACGGGTCCAGTGGGTCAGCATCCACGTGGGCGTCGACCCGTCGCAGATGAACCCGACGTGGGCCCCGCCGTCGCCCAGCCCGAGCACGGCCGACGGGTGCAGCAGCATCTCCCGGGTCGGCTCGCTGGTACCCTGGGCGTAGTTGAGGATCGGCAGGTAGAGCAGCCCGGCGCCGTCCTCGGCCAGGAAGGCGTCATAGGCGAGGTCGAGCGGCGAGCGCCCCGACCGGGCCGCGACGGCGGCGATCGAGCGCTCCGGCCCGGGCTCGTAGTCCGGTGGGTCGCCAAGGACGAAGAAGCGCTCGAAGCTGGCCGCCAGCTGGGCGCGGGTCTCCTCGTCGAGCTCGGGCGGGTCGACGATCGCGGCGCGCACCTCGGGGTCGCGCATGCGGGCGACCCGCTCGGCCACCGGGAGCGAGGCGATGGCGTCGTAGGCGGGGATGCCGGTGAACAGGCAGTAGGTGGTGTCGAGCCCGGCGAGCATGCCGGTGGGCCGCCCGGCGACCTGCGGGTGCAGCGACGCCCCCTCGGCCACCGCGGCGGCGGAGAGGTCGAACATCTCCCGCCACATCTCGGGGTCGTCGTCGGCCTGGAGCAGGACGAAGGTGACGGGCCGGCCGGTGGCGGCGGCGAGGCGCCGCATCCAGTCGACCTCCTTCTTGGCGGCGACGAGGTCCTCGCCGGCCGAGCCGATCGGGGCCAGCTCGAAGACGCCCGACCCGGCCCGCTGGAGCCCCTGGCCGAGGCCGAACAGCTCGTCCTCGGCGGCGAAGGTGCCGGGCACCGGCTCGCCGTCGATGGCCCGGTGGGCGATGGTGCGGCTCGTCGAGACGCCGAGGGCGCCGGCCCGCACCGCCTCCTCCACCAGCGCCGACATCTCGGCGATGTCGGACGGCGTGGCCGGCTCGTTGCGGGCGCCCCGCTCCCCCATCACGTAGGCCCGGACGGCGCCGTGGGCGATCTGCGACCCGACGTCGACGGTCCACGTCCGCCGCTCGAGGGCGTCGAGGTACTCGGGATAGGTCTCCCACTCCCAGCTGATGCCCTCGTGGAGGGCGCTGCCGGGGATGTCCTCGACCCCCTCCATCAGCCCGACCAGCCAGTCCCGGCGGTCGGGTGGGCAGGGGGCGAAGCCGACGCCGCAGTTGCCCATCACGACGGTGGTGACGCCGTGCTCGGCGCTGGGCCCGGGGTCGTCGTCCCACGTGACCTGGCCGTCGTAGTGGGTGTGGATGTCGACCCAGCCGGGGGTGACGAGGGCGCCGTCGGCATCGATCTCGGTGCGGCCGGTCCCGTCGACCCGGCCGACGGCGGTGATGCGGTCGCCGTCGACGGCGACGTCGGCGGTGGCACCCGGGACGCCGGTGCCGTCGACCACCGTCCCCCCGCGGATCACCAGGTCGTGCTGCATCGTCCACCTCCGGGTCAACTCCTGGACACCTGTCCAGAAGTGGCGGACGCCACAGTACCGGATCGGACGGACCGCGGCGTATGGTCGTGGCGATGAGGCCGATGCGGCAGGTGGCCGGGGTGGTGGGATCGATCGGGCTGCTCGTCGCGGCCTGGCTGGCCCTGGCCCCGACCGCCGTCGAGGTGCCCCACGGCGACGGCCGCTGTGGCCCGTCGCTCGTGCGCTACGCCGCCCAGGAGCACGACGACGACCCCAACGCCCAGGTCGTGATCGACCGCTGCGAGGAGGAGGCCGCCGGTCGACTGGTCGCCGCCGGCATCGCCGCCGGGGTCGGTGTGGTGGGCTTCCTCGGCCTGCGGATCGCGGCCCGGCGGCGCGACGTGCTCGACCGCCGCCGGCGCCGGGCGCGGCGCGAGCGGGCCGCCGAGGAGGAGGCCGCCGCCACCGAGCACCAGGCCCGGGTCGAGGCGGCCATCGCCCGCGACGCGGCCCTGCGCGGCTGAGCGACCGCGGCTACTGCAGCTCGTAGAGGGTCGGCGCCCGGCCCCGGCCGTGGTGGTCGGTCTTGGGGCCGAGGCTGCGGGCCTGGCCCGCCTCGATCATCTCGTCGACCGCCTTGCGCACGGTCTGGGGCGAGCCGCCCCCGGCCTCGCGGGCCACGTCGGAGAGGGTGAACTGCTTGGGCAACCGGCGGGCGGCGGCCTTGAGCTCGTCGATCGAGACCTTGGGCGCCCGCGACCCGGCCCCGCTCGCCGGGCGACCGCCCGGCCGCCGGCCCCGGCCACCGGTCAGGCCGGCCTGGCGCAGCACCTCGGCCGGCACGCCCAGCGACTCCCAGGCCGCCAGCGGGATCGACTGCGCCTCGGCGTAGCCCTTGGCGTGGGCCACGAAGTCGGCGGTGACGCCCTCGGCATCGGCGGCCCGGGCGTGCTCGAGGTCGGCCAGGGCGTGGAGCCGGGCCAGCGGGTCGGTGGCGTCGGCGACGGCCGCCTCGGCCTTGGCCACCGCCGCCTCGTCCACGATCGACTCGGGCTCCTCGAGCCACAGGAGGTAGCGGCGGACGGCATCTTCGGGCGAGGGCGCGGCCATGGGACGCACGTCTAGCACGGTCGCCCCGATCGAGGGGCGAAGGCCCTCACCCGAAGGTGGTAGACCATCGGGCCGTAGGGACCGTGGGGGTCCCAGGGATGGGAGATCCGACATGTCCGACCAGGACGACGCCACCGCCGACGCGCCCGGGGACGAGCCGAAGCCGACGGCCGCCGCACCGGAGCCGACGCCGGAGCCCGCCGTCGAGGTGGACGACGAGGCGCGCCGGGGCAAGGTCGAGCTCCTCGCCGCCGTCCTGCTGGGCCTGGCCGGTGCCCTCACCGCCTTCTCCGCCTACAAGGCCGCCCTGACCGACGGCGACGCCCTGGCCGGCTACACCGAGTCGACCAAGGCCACCTCGGACGCCAACAGCTCCTACGACGACTACTCGCAGACGTACTTCGCCGACAAGCAGCTGTTCCTCCAGTACAACCTGCTCGCCCTCGAGGACCCGGAGCTGGCCAACGAGATGCGGGAGCTCTACTTCGGCGAGGAGCTGGAGGCGGCCACGGCCTACTGGGCGGAGCTGCCGGAGGAGGAGACGCCGCCCACGCCCCTCGACACCGACGCCTACGTCCTCGAGTCCTTCGACGACTACGAGATGTACGCGGCCGACGCCGATGCCAAGTTCGAGGAGGGCGCCAAGGCCGATGCCGCCGGCGACGAGTTCGAGCTGGCCAACGTGTACTTCGCCGTCTCGCTGTTCATGGCCGGCGTCGCCGCCCTGTTCCGCCGCCACCCGGTGCGCTACTTCGCCCTGGGCCTGAGCGTCCTCGGCATCGTCCCGGGCGTCATCAGCATGCTCAACGGCCAGTCCGCGCTCTGACGCCGGACGGGACCCGGCGCCCCGCCCGGTAGGGTGGGGCGCCAGATGCTGCTGCGCCGCCGCTCCCGACGGGTCGCGGCGGTCGTGGGCCTCCTGGCGGGGCTGGCCCTGCTGCTCGCCGCCGTCGTCGACGGTGGGATGACGAGCCCGACGCGCGCCGACGGGCCCGACGGCGTCGCCGCCGTGCCCCACTCGGACCTGGGCGCGAGCGCCGCCCAGGCACGCGAGGATCACCCGGCGTGGGGCCACCCCCTCCCGCCGGGCCGCGTCGCCATCGTCCTCATCGGGCTGCTCGCCCTCGCCGCGGCCGTCGTCGTCACCCCGACGCCGGTCGCCGGGCCGCACCACCGCGCCCCCGCGCTGCGCGCCGTCCGCCACCGGGGTCCCCCGGTCGCCGTCTGACCGCCCCCGCCGCGGGGATGACGCCGATGCCGACCGCCCCCGACCCCCGAGGACCCCGCGACCCGTGACGATCCTGCTCGCCCTCCACGCCCTGCTGGGCCTGGCCGCCATCGCCGGCGGCGACCGGTTGGGCCGTCGCGCCGTGTGGATCGGCCTGGCCGGCCCGGTCGCCGCGGTGGCCTGGCTGGTGGCGGTGCTGCCCGGGGTGCTCGACGAGCGACCCGTCGACGAGGTCGTCCGCTGGGTGCCGAACCTCGACGTCGACCTCCAGCTCCGGCTCGACGGCTTCGCCGCCCTGATGGTGCTGCTGGTGTCGGGGGTCGGCGTCCTCGTCCTCGTCTACGCCGCCCGCTACCTCTCCCCCACCGGCCCCGGCGTGGCCCGGCTGGTCGGGCTGCTCACCCTGTTCAGCGGGTCGATGCTCGGCCTGGTCGTGGCCGACAACCTGATCGTCCTCTACGGGTTCTGGGAGCTGACGTCGATCACGTCGTTCCTGCTGATCGGCAACGGCCACCGCGACGCCCGGGCCCGGGCCGCCGCCCTGCAGGCCCTCCTCGTCACCGGTGCCGGCGGGCTGGCCATGCTCGCCGGGCTGATCGTGCTCGGCCAGGCCGCCGGCACCTACCGGTTGAGCGAGCTGCTGGCCGACCCGCCGGCGGCCGGCACCGCGGTGACCGTCGCCCTCGTGCTGATCCTCCTCGGGGCGTTCACCAAGTCGGCCCAGTACCCCTTCCACGCCTGGCTGCCCGGCGCCATGGTCGCCCCCACCCCGGTCAGCGCCTACCTCCACTCGGCGACCATGGTGAAGGCCGGCGTCTACCTGATCGCCCGGCTCTCGCCCGCCTTCGCCGACGACGTGACGCTGTGGCGGCCGCTGGTGATCGGGGTCGGCGTCGTCACCATGGTCGCCGGCGGGCTGCGGGCCCTGCGCCAGACCGACCTCAAGCTGCTGCTGGCCCTGGGCACCGTCAGCCAGCTCGGGTTCATGGTCGCCGTCTTCGGCTTCGGGACCGAGGAGGCGATGGCCGCCGGCTGCGTGCTGCTGCTCGGCCACGCCGCCTTCAAGGCCGCCGCCTTCATGGTCGTCGGCGCCCTCGACCACCAGCACGGCACGCGCGACATCCGCAGCCTCCCTCGCCCGACGCGGGGCTGGGCGCCGGTGACGGCCACGGCGGTGGCCAGCGCGGCGTCGATGGCCGGCGTGCCCCTGCTGATGGGCTTCATCGGGAAGGAGGCCGCCCTCGACGCCGTCCACCACGCGCCCGGACCGGGCGCCGTCGCCGCCCTGATCGGCGTCACGGTCGGCTCGGTGCTGACCGCGGCCTACAGCGCCCGCTTCGCCTTCGGCGCCCGCGGCCGGCGGGCCCGGCCCGACGCCGCGGCCCGGTGCGCGGCGTCGAGCCTCGGTCCGCCGCACCTCCTCCTCGCCGTCCCCGGCGCCCTGCTCGCCACGGTCTCGGTCGTCGTCGGCGTGCTGCCCGCCCTGGCCGATCCGCTCGTCGACGCCGCGGCCACGGCGCTCGACCGGGCCGTCGAGCCGGTGCACCTGGCCCTCTGGCACGGCCTCACGCTGCCGCTGCTGCTCTCGGCGATCGCCCTCCTCGGTGGCGCCGGCCTGCACCTGGCCCGGCGCACGGTGGACCCGGTGCTCGCCCTCGGCCACACGCCGGCGTCGTCGGCCGGGCTCTACGGCCTGGCCCTGCGGGGGCTCAACGCCCTCGCCGACCGGGTCACCGGCATCGCCCAGCCCGGCTCGCTGCCGATCTACCTCGGCGTGATCGCCACCACCGCGGCCGTCATCCCCGGCGGGATGCTCCTCGCCGGCCCGAGCTGGCCGGGCTGGCCCGACCTGGTCGAGACGCCGGTCCACATCCCGGTCGTGGCCCTGATCCTCGGCGCCGCCCTGGCGGCGAGCGTGGTGCGCCGGCGCTTCACCGCCGCCCTCTACCTGGGGCTGGTCGGCTACGCCATGGCCGGGCTGTTCGTCGTCCAGGGTGCCCCCGACCTGGCCCTCACCCAGGTCGCCATCGAGACCCTGACCACCGTGCTGTTCGTGCTCGTGCTGCGGCGCCTCCCCGATCGCTTCGCCCACCGCACGCCGCCGTGGCGCCGGGCCCTGCGGCTGGCGGTGGCCGGCTCGGTCGGCGCCACCGTCTTCTTCCTCGCCCTGGCCACCGGGGCCGAGGACCCGGTCACGCCGACCTCCGACGCCATGGTCGAGCGGGCGTACCCCGACGGCGAGGGCCGCAACGTCGTCAACGTCGTGCTCGTCGACTTCCGTGGCTTCGACACCCTCGGGGAGATCACCGTGCTGACCGCCGGCGCCATCGGCACCGTCGCCCTGGCCCGGGCCGGGCGGCGACCGCGACGGGGTGACGGCGACCCGCTCCCGGGCACGCCCGACCACGAGGTGCCGGACGCCGTGCCCCTCGCCAAGCTGGTCACCCTCGACACCTCGGTGAAGGTCGTGTTCACCGCCGTGATGGTCGGGTCGGTGTACCTGCTGTTCGCCGGGCACAACCAGCCCGGCGGCGGCTTCGCCGGCGGCATCGTGGCCGGCGCCGCGGTGGCGCTGCGCTACGTCAGCGGCGGGATCGACGAGGTCCGCCGGCTGTCGCGCTCGCAGCCGTGGACCGTGCTGGGCAGCGGCGTGCTGATCGCCGCCACCACCGCCCTCGTCCCGCTGCTGCTCGGCGGCGCCGTGCTCGAGTCCGGCTCGGTCACCCTCCACCCGCCGCTGCTGGGCGACGTGAAGCTGACCTCGGCGCTGGCCTTCGACGTCGGCGTCTACCTCGCCGTGGTCGGCCTGGCCCTGATGGTCTTCGAGTCCTTCGGCGACGACCCGCCACCCCGCACGAAGGCCGCGGCCGGGGAGACGCCGTCATGAGCGTGCTGATGGCCGCCACCGCGGCGATCCTCTTCTTCCTCGGGACGTACCTGCTGCTGCAGCGGAAGCTGTCCCGGATCATCATCGGCATCGGCCTGCTGGGCCACGGCGCCAACGTCCTGTTCGTCAACGCCGGCCGGCGGGGGCGGGCCCCGCTGATCGGATCGGGCGACCCCGACCGCTTCGCCGACCCGATGCCCCAGGCTCTCGTGCTCACCGCCATCGTCATCAGCTTCGGCGTCACCGCCCTGCTGCTGGCCCTGGCCTACCGGAGCTGGGTGCTGACCGACGACGACGAGGTCGCCGACGACGTCGAGGACCGGGCCGTCGCCCGCACCGGCTTCGCCGACCGGGAGCTGGCCGACGAGGCCGCCCTGGCCGCCGACCTCGAGGCCGCCACCGAGGACGAGCCCGCCCCGCCGGTCCACGACGACGACGAACTCGGTGGAGATGGCGACCGAAACCGGTCACCTTCTCCACCGAGTTCGCAGGGTGACGTGGCGGAGACGGCCGACGAGGAGGCGGGCCGATGAGGTACCTCCTGCCGCTGCCGATCCTGCTGCCGCTGGCCGCCGCCGCCGTGTCGATCCTCGTGGGCCGGTCCCGCCGCTGGCAGCGGATCGTCAGCATCGCCACCCTGACCACCGTCGTCGGCCTGGCGGTGGCCATCCTCGTCCAGGTCGACCGGGACGGGCCCCGCTCCACCCAGGCCGGCGACTGGCCGGCGCCCCTCGGCATCACCCTCGTCGCCGACCGCTTCTCCGCCGTGATGCTGGTCGTGGCCTCGGTCGTCCTGCTCGCCGTGGTGATCTACGCCGTCGGCCAGCCCGGGGCCGAACGCCACCACGTCGGCTTCCAGTCCGTCTACCTCGTGCTGGCCGCCGGGGTCGCCGCCGCCTTCCTCACCGGCGACCTGTTCAACCTCTTCGTCGCCATCGAGATGATGCTGACGGCCAGCTACGTGCTGATCACCCTCGGCGGGCGGCTCGACCAGGTCCGCTCGGGGATGACCTACGTCGTCATCAGCCTGGTCGCCTCGGTGCTGTTCCTCGCCGCCCTGGCCTTCACCTACAGCGCCACCGGCACGGTGAACCTGGCCGTGCTGAGCCGCGCCATCGCCGAGCTGCCCGACGGCGTCCAGGGCGGGCTGGCCGGGCTCTTCCTCGTCGTGTTCGGGATCAAGGCCGGGCTGTTCCCGCTCTACTTCTGGCTGCCCGACAGCTATCCGACGGCCCCGTCGCCGGTGACGGCGATCTTCGCCGGGCTGCTGACCAAGGTCGGCGTCTACGCCATCATCCGCACCCATACGCTGCTGTTCCCGGGCGTCCTGCCCACCTGGCTCGTGATGACGGTCGCCGGGGCGACGATGGTGGTCGGCGTGCTCGGCGCCATCGCCCAGGACGACGTGAAGCGGATCCTCTCGTTCCACATCATCAGCCACATCGGCTACATGCTGATGGG
>JBQGCF010000310.1:0-7317 GCA_052038315.1 Iamia sp. | reverse complement strand
CGGCGGGCGGGGCCCAGGGCTCGTCGGCCGGCGGGGGCGGCGGCGGACCCGGGTTGCCCGTGTGCTCGCCGCCGTCGGCCGGAACGGCCTCGGCCGCCGGGGCGTCGATGCCGGGCGGCGGCCCCCCGGCGCCCACGGGGCCGGTGGCGATGTCGCCGGTCGAGGGGCCGATGGCGCTGACGCCGCCGGAGCGGGTGAACGGGCCGGGGCCCGGGTCCGCGGCGGCCGGGGCCGGGTCGGCGGCCGGAGCCGGGCCGGTCGGGGCGGGGCCGGTCGGTGCGCCGTAGCCCCCGGCGGGGTCGCCGTAGCCGCCGTAGCCCCCGGCGGCGGGGGCGGCCCCGTAGGTCCCGGTGGCGCCGTAGGTACCGGTGGCCTGGGCCTCGCCGTAGCCGGTGCGGGCGGGGGCCTGGGTGGCGCTGTAGGACGGCGCCTCCTGGATCTGGCGGGGGGCGGGGACCGTCGACAGCACCCGGGCCAGGACCTGGTCGGCGGTGACGCCCTGGGCCAGCGCCTCGTAGGACATCACCAGCCGGTGGCGGAGGACGTCGGGGGCCACGTCGAAGACGTCCTGCGGCACGAGGTGGTCGCGGCCCCGCATCAGGGCCAGCGAGCGCCCGGCCCGCACCAGGCCGAGGCTGGCGCGGGGCGAGCCGCCGTAGGTGAGCAGCGGCTCGATGTCCGACAGGGCGTAGTTGGCCGGGTACCGGGTGGCCAGCACGACCGTCACGGCGTAGTCGACGACGGCCCGGTCGACCCGGATGGCGTCGGCCGCGGCCTGGAGGCGGATCAGGTCGTCGAGCTGGACCACGGCCTCGGCCTCCGGCGGCTTCACGCCCATCCGGTAGACGATGTCGACCTCCTCGCCGGCGGTCGGGTAGTCGACGACGACCTTCATGAGGAAGCGGTCCCGCTGGGCCTCGGGCAGCGGGTACACGCCCTCGGACTCGATCGGGTTCTGGGTGGCCAGGACCAGGAACGGTTCGGGCACCGGGAACGTCTTGCCCCCGATCGAGACCTGGCGCTCGGCCATGACCTCCAGCAGGGCGGACTGGACCTTGGCCGGGGCCCGGTTGATCTCGTCGGCCAGCAGGAAGTTGACGAACACCGGGCCGAGCTCGATGTCGAACTCCTCCCGGCTGGCCCGGAAGATCCGGGTGCCCATCACGTCGGCGGGCAGCAGGTCGGGCGTGAACTGGATCCGGGAGAAGGTGCCGGCGACCGTCCTCGACAGCGTCTCGGCGGCCAGCGTCTTGGCCAGGCCGGGCACGCCCTCCAGCAGGACGTGGCCCTTGGCCAGCAGGGCGACCAGCAGCCGCTCGATCGCCCGGTCCTGGCCCACGATCACCCGCCTGACCTCGGACTGCACCCGATCGAGCAGCGCGGCCGCCTCCGCCGGCGAGGGCGTGCTGGTCTTGTCGAGCGACGGGGTGTCGGCCATCGGTCCTCCGGGTCAGGGGTCCCGGACAGGCTAGAGGTCGGGACCCCTGGCGAGACCGGCAGCACCCCCGATCGGGGGGCTCTCACCGCTGCTCACCTCACCTTTCGGTGGCGGCTCGTAGCCTGGTCGGGATGCGTCTGTTGGTCGTCGAGGACGAGGTCGACCTGGCCGAGGCCCTCGCCCGGGGGCTGCGGCGCGAGGGCTACGCCGTCGACGTGGCCAACGACGGCGCCGGCGCCCTCGAGAAGTTGGGCCTCACCGCCTACGACGTGGTGTGCCTCGACCTGAACCTGCCCGACATCGACGGGCTGGAGCTGTGCCGCCGGATCCGCACCGATCCGACCCTGCGCCCCGACGACGAGGTCGGCGCTCCCCGGATCCTCATGCTCACCGCCCGCGACGCCATCGACGAGCGGGTCGCCGGGCTCGACGAGGGGGCCGACGACTACCTGGTCAAGCCGTTCTCCTTCGCCGAGGTGTCGGCTCGCATCCGCTCGCTGCTGCGGCGCGACGCCGGGCGCACCACCTCCGAGGTGCGGGTGGGGCCGCTGCGGCTCGATGCCGCCCGCTTCGAGGCGTTCCGCGGCGACCGGCGCCTCGACCTGACGGCCAAGGAGTTCGCCCTCCTCCGCTACTTCATGGCCCACCCCGGCCACGTCATGAGCCAGGAGCGGCTCCTCGAGCACGTGTGGGACGAGCACGCCGACCCGTTCACCAACACCGTGCGGGTCACCGTCGGGACCCTGCGCCGCAAGCTCCAGGTCGGCGACGAGACCCCGCTGATCGAGACGGTGGTCGGCCGGGGGTACCGCCTGGTCGACGAGGAGCCGGGGGCAGGGCCGTGAACCGGATGCCGGCCTCGGGCACGTCGAGCCGGATGACGACGCCGCGGATCGAGGAGGTCGCCCTCCGCCTGCCCGACTGGATGGGGTCGATCCGGTTCCGGCTGACCGTCATGTACTCGCTGGTCCTGTTCGGGCTGGCCGCCATCGTCGTGGGCGGGATCTACCTCGCCATCGCCCGGCGCCTCGACGACCCCTCGGCCATGGCCACCACCCGGCGGGGCTACTTCGTCGAGTACACCGCCGACGGCACGCCGCTGATCGAACCGGCCCAGGGGAGCGACCTGCAGTCCTTCGAGGCCCAGGTCAACCGGCGCTCGCTCCAGATCCTCAAGGGCTACAGCTTCTCGGCCCTCGGCCTGCTGTTCATCGGCAGCCTGGGCGTCGGCTGGCTGATCGCCGGCCGGGTGCTGGCCCCGATCGACCGCATCACCGCGGTGGCCCGCGACATCCAGGCCACCGACCTGTCCCGGCGGATCGACCTGCGGGGCCCGCCCGACGAGCTCAAGGACCTGGCCGACACCTTCGACGAGATGCTGGGCCGGCTCGAGGGCGCCTTCGGCGAGCAGCGCCGGTTCATCCAGGAGGCGTCGCACGAGCTGCGCAACCCGCTGGCCGTGATCCGGACCAACCTCGACGTCACCCTCGACGACCCCGATGCGTCCGTCGACGACCTGCGGGCCACGGCCGAGGTGGTCAACCGGTCCGTCTCCCGCATGTCGGTGCTGGTCGACGACCTGCTCACCTACGCCCGCCAGGGGTCGCCGGTGCGGGAGGTCGGGCCCGTCGACCTCGACGAGGTGGTCACCGATGCGGTGGCCGACTTCGCCGCCGGCGCCCAGGCCCGCCAGCTGGAGCTGGTCGCCGACCCGCCCCGCGGCCGGCCCCCGGTGACGGTGGTCGGCGACCGGGTCGCCCTGCGCCAGGCCGTGGCCAACCTGGTCGCCAACGCCGTGCGGCTCGCCCCCGAGGGGACCGCGGTCCGGCTCGCCGCCGGGCGCGAGGGGCCGTGGGCGTGGGTCGCGGTCGACGACGCCGGGCCGGGCGTGCCGCCCGAGCACCACGACCACGTCTTCGAGCGGTTCTGGCGGGGCGACCAGCAGCGGGCCCGGGCCGAGGGCCGCAGCGGGCTGGGCCTGGCCATCGTCCGCCAGGTCGCCACGACCCACGGCGGCGAGGTGCGCCTCGTCGACAACGTCCGCGGCGGCTCGACCTTCACCCTCTGGCTCCCCGCTCATGACCCCGCGATGGTGGTCGACCCCGACCCGACCCCGAGCCGGGCCCCCTTGGCCGCCACGGCGAGGGGCCGTCTACGGTCGAGCTCGTGAGCATCGTCATCATCAACGCCATCACCGTCCCGTCCGACAGCGGGGACGAGCTGGCCAAGCGGTTCGCGGCGCGGGCCGGGGCGGTCGACGGCCAGGAGGGCTTCGAGGGCTTCGAGCTGCTCCAGCCCACCGACGGCCGGGACCAGTGGCTGGTGGTGACCCGCTGGCGCGACCAGGAGTCCTTCGAGGCCTGGATGGCCTCGCCGGCCTTCGGCCACGGCCACCGCGACGCCTCCGAGCGCGCCGGTGGCGAGGCCAAGCCCCCCGTCTCGGTGGCCAGCGAGGTCTGGGCCTACAAGCCGGCCGGCGGGTCGACGCCCGCCGCGTAGAGCGCCGGCGGTGGTCCTCGCCTCCGCCCTCGCCTCGGCCCACGACGTCGGCGCGTGGGTCGTGGTGCTCGGCAACGCCGCGGCCGGGCTGTGGGCCCTCGCTGCCCACAAGGTCGAGGCCCTGCGGGTCAAGGCGCTGTGGATCTTCACGATCGTCGTCGAGGTGGCGATCTTCGTGCAGGTCGCCCTCGGCGTCGCCTACCAGAACACCGAGGACATCGAGCCGACCCAGTTCCACACCCTGTACGGCTTCTCGGGGCTGTTCGCGGTCGGGATCCTCTACTCGTACCGGAACCAGATCCGGGACAAGGTGTACCTGCTCTACGGCCTGGGCGGGCTGTTCCTGATGGGGCTCGGCATCCGGGCCATGGTCCTCCACCGCTAGGGCCAGGTCCGACGCACCTCTCCGGTCCGAGGGCTATCGTCCCCACCGGGAGGAGCCATGTCTGGCGCCGGGGAGGATCAGGACGACGGCTCGCCCGACGAGGGCGACGAGGCGCGACCGCGCCGATCGTCCCGCTACACGCCTCCGTTCGCCGACGTCGTCCTGGCCTCCCTCCTCGCCTCGCCGGTGATCATCGGGCTGACGGCCGGGTTCACGGCCGGGGCACTGGCGCTCCTCCCCGGTGACCAGTCCGACGACACCAAAGGGATGGTGCTCCTGGCTGCCCTGCTCGTGGCGCTGCTCGTCGGTGTCGCCCTCATGCACCTGATGTTGGTCCTCATGCCGAGGCTCCGGCGCCGCTACCAGCTCGAGGACCACCTGGCCGAAGTCGATCGCAAGGTCGCTGACCTGGCGCGGATCGACGATCGGCTGCAGGAGGCCTTCGACAAGGTCGACGCCATCGAGCGTCGGGCCAGCACGGCGGAGGAGACCGACACCGCGGGGAAGGCGGATGTGGCGCGCCGCTCCGTCGGTCGGTCGCTCCGGGACATCCTCGCCGGCGAGGCGGACCAGGAGCTGACCCAGCACTTCCAGCGGTTGTCCGCCTACTACGACCGGCGGGCCCGGTCCGCCCAGGTCGTCGCCGTCGCCGCCCTGCTGGTCGGGTCGACCGTCACCCTGACGCTGCTGCTCGTTGCCCCGCCGGCGGACGGGCCCATCGAGGGCTGGGCGCCGAACCTCGTGCTCAAGGCGGGGATCACGGTCCCGGCCGGCGTGCTCTTCCTCCACTTCTCCCGGCTGATGCGGAGGATGGAGTACTTGTCCAGCTGGACCGCCTTGGTGTCGGTCCAGCTGTCGACGTTGTATCCCTACGGGCAGTCGCTCACGGTCGAGGGTCGCGATGCCTTGCGGTCGCAGCTGGGTGCCCACGTCTTCTCGGACCCCAGAGGAATCCTGGACGGCGGTGCGGGCATCGAAGCCGCACCGGTCCCAGGTGCCGACGGCCCCGCCACGGAGCCTCCGGCCTGAGAGCTGCGTCGGGAGTACCGTCCCGGCCGTGAGCCTGGCCGACGAGCTGTCCGCGGTGGTGGCCGCCGCCGTCGCCGAGCACGGCGGCCCCGGTGCGGTGGCCGGCATCCGGGTCGACCGCGAGGACCACGGCGTCGACCACGGCGTGGCCAGCGTCGAGACCGGCGTGGCCCTGACGGCCGACCACCTCTTCCAGGTCGGCTCGGTGACCAAGACCCTCACCGCCGGGGTCGTCGCCCTGCTGGTGGCGGAAGGGCGCGTCGCCTACGCCGACCCGGTCGCCCGCCACCTCCCGGACCTGGCCGCCGCCATCGCGCCCGGCGTCGACCTGGAGGCGGTCACCGTCGAGCACCTCCTCTCGCACCGGTCCGGGTTCGACGGCGACCACATCCTCACCCACCCCGAGAGCCCCGACCTCACGGTCCTGGCCGGCGCCCGCCACCTCTTCGCCCCCGGCGAGGGCTACTCGTACAGCAACGCCGCCTTCAGCGTGGCCGGCGCGCTGGTCGAGGCGGTCGACGGCGTGCCGTACGCCGAGGCGGTGCGGCGCCGGATCCTCGCCCCGCTCGGCATGGAGGGGGCCTGCTTCACCGCCGACGAGGCGATCACCCGGCCGGTCGCCCTCCCGCACTGGGTCGTCGAGGGCACGTCGGTGGTGCTCCGCCGGGCCGGCTGGCAGCCGGGGTGGGAGCTGGGGCCGCTCGACCGGGCCGCCGGGGGACTGGTCGCCACCGTGCCGCACCTCCTCCGGTGGGGCGCGGCCCAGGCGGACGAGCCCGCCTACGCCCCGCTCCACGTCCCTGTCGTCGAGGCCGACGCCGGGCACTCGGTCGGGCTCGACTGGGAGGTGAGCGTGCACGACGGCGTCACCGTGATCGGCCACGGCGGGCTGACCGTCGGCTACTCGACGACCTTCGGCGTCGTGCCCTCGCGGGACGTCATCGTGGCGGTCTGCACCCACGCCACCAACGGCGCGGCGGTGAACCGGGCGATCCGGCGCTGGGCCCTCGAGCGGACGTGCGGGATCGTCGTCCGGGACCCGGAGCCGGACCCCGGCGCCGTCGACGAGGACACCGTCGCCCGGGTGGAGGGCCGCTACCTGCACCCCTTCGGCGAGCTGACCGTCGTCGCCGGCGCCGCGCCCGGGACGATCCGCATCGCCACCGAGGCTCGCACCGACGTCGGCTGGCAGCCGCCCGCCGACCCGCCGATCACCTTCGCCTTCACCGGTCCGGCCGACGCCGTCAGCGTCGATGCCCCCGGCGTGGCCCAGCTCCTCCGCGTCGGCGAGGGCTGGATCCAGATGGGCAGCCGCCGCGCCCCCCGCATCGACGACTGAACCCCCTCCCTACGGCAGGGCGTCCTTCGGGATGCGGCCGTAGCCGACGATGTGGCCCTCCCAGTAGTCGACCTCGTCCTCCTCGACCCGGTCGTGGCTGCTGGAGGCGTGGACGATCGTGTCGTCGCCGGCGTAGAGGGCGACGTGGCTCACGGTGCCGTTCGGGCCGCCCGAGCTGTAGAAGACGAGGTCGCCGGGCTGGAGCTGGTCCCGGCTGATCCGGTCGGCCCAGGCGTGCTGGTCCCGCGACGTGCGGGGCATCGACGTCACCCCGGCCTGGCGGTAGGCCCAGCTGACGAGGCCGGAGCAGTCGAAGCCCTCGCTCGGCGAGTCGCCGCCGTAGGTGTAGGGCTTGCCGATCTGCCCGCGGGCGTGGTCGACGGCGCTCTGGCCGGGCGTGCAGCCGGCGAGGAGCCCGGCGGCGAGGACGAGGGGGAGGACGACGGTTGCGGCGACGGCGCGAGCGCGGGTGAGCACAGATCAGGATCCCGGATAGATGACGATTCGATGACGAACCGTAACGGGACCGCAACACTCGTTCCAGTCACCGCCGTGGTGGTAGTCCACATACCCCCCACACGGGGGGCCGGACGGGAACAAACGGGGGGAGGGGGGGGGCCCCCCGGC
>JBQGCF010000309.1:0-10483 GCA_052038315.1 Iamia sp. | reverse complement strand
TCTCCGGCGGTCCCCGGGGGCGCGACGCTCGTCGTGCCCCTGGGGTCCACCGAGCAGCACGGGCCGCACCTGCCGCTGGCGACCGACACGATGGTCGCGGTGGCGGTGGCCGAGCGGGTGGCGGCCGGTCGGGACGACGTGGTCGTCGCGCCGGCGCTGCCGTTCGGGTCGAGCGGCGAGCACGCCGGCTTCGCCGGGACCCTGTCGATCGGGCAGGAGGCCCTCGAGCTGGTGCTGGTGGAGCTGGTCCGCTCGGCCGACCACTTCGCAGGGGTCGTGCTGGCCTCGGGCCACGCCGGCAACGCCGAGCCGCTGGCGCGCGCCGTCGCCCTCCTGCGGTCCGAGGGCCGACGGGTGGCGGCCTGGCTGCCCCGGGTCCCCGGCGGTGACGCCCATGCCGGGCGGACCGAGACGTCGCTGCTGCTGGCCCTGGCCCCCGACGCGGTGTGGCTCGACCGGGCCGCGCCCGGGGCCACCGAGCCGGTCGCCGAGCTGATGCCGGCGCTGCGGTCCGGTGGGGTGGCGGCCGTCGCCCCCAACGGCGTGCTCGGCGACCCCACCGGCGCCACCGCCGAGGAGGGCGAGGAGATCCTCGCCGCCCTCGTGGCCGACCTCGACCGGGTGGTGGGTACGGTCGGAGGATGAACGACGGGCCGGTCGCGATCGTCACGGGTGGGGCGCGGGGGATCGGGGCGGCGACGGCACGGGCGCTGGCGGCCGACGGGTGGCGGCTCGTGCTGGTCGACCGGTGCGCCGACGACCCCGCCCTGCGGTACGCGCTGGCCACGCCCGAGGAGCTCGACGCGGTCGTGGCCGCCTGCGGGGGCGACGGGCACGCCGTCGGCGTGGTGGCCGACGTGCGCGACCAGGCCGGGCTCGACGGGGCCGTGGCCACCGCCGTCGCCCGCTTCGGCCGGCTCGACGCGGCGGTCGCCGCGGCCGGGGCCATCGTCGGTGGCGCACCGGCGTGGGAGGTCGCCGACGAGACCTGGGAGGCGATGGTCGGGATCAACCTGGAGGGGGTCTGGCGCCTGTCGAAGGCCGCCGTCCCGGCCCTCCTCGCCTCGGCGCCACCCCGGCGCGGGCGGTTCGTGGCCGTGGCCTCCGCCGGGGCCAGCGTCGGGCTGCCGCTGCTGACCGCCTACACCGCGGCCAAGGCCGGCGTCGTCGGGCTGGTGCGGAGCCTCGCTGCCGAGCTGGCCCCCGAGGGCATCACCGCCAACGCCGTCGCCCCCGGCTCGACCGACACGTCGATGCTGAAGGCCAGCGCCGACGTCTACGGGCTGGCCTCGGTCGACGAGTTCGCCGTGCACCACCTGAGCCAGGGCCTGGTGACGGTCGAGCAGGTGGCGGCGCTGGTCGCCTGGCTGTGCGGCGAGGCGAGCGGGGCCGTCACCGGTGCCCTGCTGCCGGTCGACGCCGGCATGACCGCCCGGTGAGCGACGCCCTCCCGGCGGGGCTGCGCGTCGCCCTCGACCCGGGGGTGCGGAGGATCGAGGGCGGGCGGGTGCTGGTCGGCGGCGCGCCCCTCCGGCTGCTGCGGGTGACCGACGCCGGCTCCGACCTCGTCGACCGGCTGGTCTCGGGCGACCCCGTCCCGACCACCGGTGCCGGTGCCCGCCTCGTCCGCCGCCTGCTCGACGCCGGCCTCGCCCACCCGCGGCTCGACGGCGTCGATCCGCCCTTCGGCCGGGACGACGTGGCCGTGGTGATGCCCGTGCGCGGCACGCCGGCCGATGTGGCGCCGACGCTCCTGGCCGTCGGGCGGGTGGGGGAGAAGGTGGTCGTCGACGACGGTTCGCCCAGCCCGCTGGAGGGCGGTGGGCAGGCGCTGCGGATCCTGCGCCACGAGACCTCCCTGGGCCCTGGTCCGGCCCGGGAGACCGGGTGGCGGGCGACCTCGGACCGTCCGGTCGTGGCCTTCCTCGACGCCGAGGTCCTGCCCGAGAAGGGGTGGCTCGATCACATGCTGGCCCACCTGGCCGACCCGAGCGTGGCCGCGGTGGCGCCCCGTGTGCTGCCCGCCGGGAGCGGGGGCTGGCTGGGCCGCTACGAGGCCGACGGCTCGCCGCTCGACATGGGGCCGGCCGAGGCGGTCGTCCGGCCCGGCAGCACCGTGCCCTACGTCCCCACCGCGGCCCTGGTCGTCCGGCGTGAGGCCCTGGAGCAGGTCGGCGGGTTCGACCCGGACCTGCGCCACGGCGAGGACGTCGACCTGGTCTGGCGGCTCGTCGCCGCCGGCTGGACCGTCCGCTACGACCCGTCGGTCACCGTGACCCACCCGGTGCGGCCGTCGCTCGGGGCGTGGGCCCGCCAGCGCGTCGCCTACGGCTCGTCGGCCGGGCCGCTCGCCGTGCGCCACGGTGTCGCCGTCGCCCCGCTGCGGGTGTCGGGCTGGAGCGGGGCGGCGTGGGGCCTGGCCGCGGTGGGCCATCCGGTGCTCGGCGCCGCGGTGGCCGCCGGGTCGACCGCCGCCCTGGCCCGCAAGCTGCAGGCCTTGGACGACCCGGTCGAGGAGGCGCTGCGGCTCGCCGGCCGGGGCCACCTGTTCGCCGGGAGGGCGGTGGCCCAGGCGGTGCGGCGGACGTGGCTGCCGATCGCCCTCGGCGCCGCCGTGGCGAGCCAGCGTGCCCGACCCGCGGTGGCCGCCGCGGTCCTCGGCCCGGCCGTGGTCGATGCGGTCCGCCGGGGCCCGACCGCGGCGGCGCTGCACCTGGCCGACGACGCCGCCTACTGCGCCGGTGTCTGGCTGGGCTCGTGGCGGGCGCGGACCCTGCGGGCGGTGCTCCCGGCCGGCAGCGGCCCGGTCGAGCCGCCCGGCTAGCTACTTGGTGTCGCCCAGGACCCGGGTGAAGCCCTCGGGGACGAGCACGTCGTCGGGCGTGAGGTCGTGGATCGAGGAGTGGCCCAGGGCCAGCAGGGCGGAGTCGATGCCGTTGCGCAGCACGTCGAGGACGTTCTCCACGCCGGCCTGGCCGTTGGCCGACAGGCCCCACAGGTAGGCCCGCCCGATCATGACGGCCCGGGCGCCGAGGGCGACGGCCTTGACCACGTCGCTGCCCCGGCGGATGCCACCGTCGAGGAGGATCTCGACCTGGTCGCCCACCGCGTCGGCGATCGACGGCAGGACCCGGATCGGGGCCGGCGTGCCGTCGAGGTTGTTGCCGCCGTGGTTCGACACCGAGATGGCGGTGACGCCGGCGTCGACCGCGGCGCGGGCGTCGTCCAGACGGCTGACGCCCTTGAGCATGAACGGCCCGCCCCACGTCTCGCGCAGCCAGGCCACGTCCTCCCACGACGGCGGGGGCGTGCCCATCCACTCGCCGTAGGCGCCGAAGAACTTGGGGGCCTCGGCGCCCTTCGGGACCACGTTGGGCACGCCGAGGTCGGGCAGCTTCCGGGTCTTGGCGAACTCGAGCAGCCACGCCGGCTTGAGAGCCACCTCGGGGGCGAAGGTGATCATCGTCTTGAGGTCGACCTCGTCGGGGATCGAGGGCGAGCCCCAGTCCCGCGAGTGCGAGAAGCTCCAGTCGAGGGTGAGGATCAGGCCGACGCAGCCAGCGGCCCGAGCCCGGTCGAGCCGGGCCTCCATCGCCGCCCGATCGCCCATCCAGTAGATCTGGAAGAAGGTCTGCGGGTTGGCGGCGACGACGTCCTCGACCGGCTTGGAGGCGAACGACGACAGCCCCATCGCCGTGCCCCGGGCGGCGGCGGCCCGGGCGACGGCGACCTCGCCGTCGGGGTGGACGGCCTGGACGCCCGTCGGCGAGATCAGCACCGGCAGGCTGATGTCCTGGCCCATGACGCTGGTGGCGAGGTCCCGGGACGGGGCCAGCCCGGCGACGTGGGGGGCGAAGCCCAGCTCGCCGTAGGACTCGACGTTGTCGTTGTAGGAGATGCCCTTCTCCGAACCGGCCAGCAGCGCGCTGTAGACCGACCGGGGCAGGCGGCGCTTGGCCCGGCGACGGGCCTCCTCGACGGACTCGAACCAGGGGTTGCGGGGCATCAGGTCTTCCTCAGGAGAGGACGAGGCCGGAGAGCGGGTTCTCCTCGCAGGCCTTGTCGGGGGTGCCGGGGCGGGGACCCAGGGTCACCGGCACCGGCTTGGAGTGGTCGACGCTCGGGCGGGGCTTGGCCACGTCGGCGGCCAGGGCGGCCAGGGCGGCCTCGCCGTGGCCCTTGACGCACTCGGGGTCGGGGGCGTCGAGGGGGAGGCCGGTGAAGAACTTGGCCGCCATGCAGCCACCCCGGCAGGCGTCGTAGGCCGAGCAGTGGGTGCAGGCGCCGCCCGACTGCGGCTCGCGCAGCTCGAGGAAGAGGTCGCTCTCGCGCCACACGGTCCGGAAGCCGCCGGGGGCGCGAACGTTGCCGGCCTTGAAGCGGTCGTGGATGGCGAAGGGGCAGGCGTAGACGTCGCCGACGGGGTCGATCAGGCACACGACCCGGCCGGCGCCGCACAGGTTGAGCCCGGGCAGGGCCTCGCCGTAGGCCGAGAGGTGGAAGAAGGAGTCACCGGTGAGGACCTGCTCGCCGTTGGCCACCAGCCAGTCGTAGAGCTGGCGCTGCTGGCCGGGGAGCGGGTGGAGCTCGTCCCACGTGTCGGCGCCACGACCCGACGGGCGCAACCGGGTCAGCCGGAGCTGGGCGCCGTAGCGGTCGGCGATGGCCTTGAACCCGTCGAGCTGGTCGATGTTGTGGCGGGTGCAGACCACGCTCATCTTGAAGTCCTGCATCCCGGCCGCGGCCAGGTTCTCCATCGCCCGGAGGGCCGCGTCGTAGGTGCCGGGGCCGCGCACGGCGTCGTTCACCTCCGCGGTGGCGCCGTCGAGGCTGATCTGGACGTCGAGGTAGTCCGTCGCCGCCAGCCGCTCGGCCCGGGCCGGGGTGATCTTGAAGCCGTTGGTCGAGAACTTCACGCCGACGTCGTGCTCGACCGAGTAGTCGAGCAGGTCCCAGAAGTCGGACCGGACGGTGGGCTCGCCGCCGCCGATGTTGACGTAGAAGACCTGCATCCGCTGGAGCTCGTCGATCACCGCCATGGCCTCGGCGGTGGACAGCTCGTCGGGGTCACGGCGACCCGACGACGACAGGCAGTGGACGCACGCCAGGTTGCAGGCGTAGGTCAGCTCCCAGGTGAGGCAGATGGGGGCGTCGAGGCCGCGCTCGAACTGGTCGACGAGCCTCCCGGGGGCGACGAGCGAGCTCATGCGGCCGCTCCTTCCGATGTGGGGCGCGGGCAGATCATCCCGCTGTCGGCCAGGGTGCGGAGGGCCTTGGCGTAGGCCGGCCACTGGTCCTCGGGGACCTCGGCGGCGACCAGGGCATCGGCCACGGTGGGGGCAGCGGCCAGACCGGTGACCACGGTGACCAGCGGCTTGACCTTGAGGAAGCTCAGCCGCCGGGTGCCGAAGTGGTACGCCAGGGCGCCGAAGGGCTCGGGCCGGAGCGAGACGGCGGGGTCGAGCTGCCAGGCCTCGTCGAGCATGGGCCGGATCAGTAGACCCCGCACATGCCGTCGATCGAGACCTCCTCGACGAGCAGCTCCTCGACGACGTCGGAGTCGTCACGGGCCTCGGCGGCGTCGGTCTGGGGGTCGGTCACCTCGGGCATGGGTCCACCTCGGAGCTCGGGGGGCGGGATCGGCTCATGGTACGGGGTGCCCCGCCGGACCCGGGAACCCGGGGTGCCTACTCGAGGAGCTTGGCCGCCGTCACCACCGCGGCGAGCAGCAGGAACATGGCCCCGTAGCTCCAGACGAGGAACTGGACGAGGTACTGCCGCATCTCGCGGTGGACGTGCTCCAGCTCGCGGTGGAAGTAGTCCTTGAGGTCATGGGTCTGCTCGGCGAAGCGGACGTCCATCTCGGAGCGGAGGGCGCCGATCTCGTCCCGGACGAAGCGCTCGGTGGCCAGGACGTCGCCGTCGCGGGAGGGGAACTGGGACAGCATCGCCTCGACGGCCTCCTCGTCTCCGACGGCCCGGGTGAGGCCCTGGTACAGGACGTTGCGGTTGCGCTCGGTGAGAGCCACGGGTCACTTCTCCTTGCGATCTGGGGTTCGTCAGGGGAAGTGACGGAGGCAGTGTACGTCAGGATCGGGGGCGGGAAACCCCTGATCTGGCGGCCACACTGCGGCGGTGTGGATCGTCGCCGTCGCCCTGCTGGCCGGCGGTGTGGTCGCGGCGATCGGGCACCTCCACAGGCGTGCGCTCGCCTTGTTGCCACCGCTGCTCGCCGTGACCGCTGTCCTCGTCGGCGCGGTCGAGGTCGAGCCGGCCCGGGCCGCGCTGGGGGACCTGGTCGAACCCCTCATCTTCGTGGCGCTGGCCGTGCCGCTGGCGGTGCTGCTCGACGAGCGGGGCTGCTTCGAGGCCGTCGCCCGACGGCTGCCGCCCCGGTCGACCGCGCTCGGGCTGTGGGTGCTGGGGGCGGCGACGGTCGCCCTGGTCAACCTGGACGCCGCGGTCGTCCTGCTCACGCCGGTGGCGATCCGGGCCGCGGCCCGGGCCGGCGAGGACCCCCGGGCCCTGGCCCTGCAGCCCGCCCTGCTGGCCTCGCTGTCGTCGTCGTGGCTGCCGGTCTCGAACCTCACCAACCTGATGGCCGAGGAGCACGACCGGCAGGGCCCCGGCGCCTTCCTGGTCCACCTCGGTCTGCCCTCGCTGGCCGCCGTCGTCGTCGGCTACGTCCTCTGGCGCTGGGCCGCCCCGGACCGAGCTTCGAGCGCCTCACCCCGGTATCCGATGTCAGGCGCTCAAAGCTCGGTCGAGGAGCCGGTCGACGACGACCGGGGGGCGCTGGTGGTGGCGGGGGTCGTGGGGGTGGTGCTGCTGGTCGGGTTCACGGCCGGTGGGGCGGTGGGGGTGCCGCCGTGGGTCGTCGCCGGGGTGGTGGTCGTCGGGCTGGCGGTGACCGCCCGGCGGGTCCCGCTGGCCACCGTGCCCTGGCCCAGCGCCCTGGTCGTCGGCGGCCTGGCCGTGCTGGCCGTGGCGGTGGCCGAGCAGGTCGACGTCGCCGCGGCCATGGGCGACGGCCGCGGCGCGGCCGGGCTCACCCGTCTCGTCGCCGTGGGAGCGGCGGGGGCCAACACCGCCAACAACCTCCCGACCTTCCTGGCCGGGCTGCCGCACCTGCCCGCCGGCGACGCAGCCCGCTGGGCCTGGCTGCTCGGGGTGAACATGGGCCCGACCGTCGTGGTGACCGGCTCGCTGGCCGGGCTGCTCTGGGTCGACGTGGCCCGGCGCAGCGGCCTGGAGGTGGGGTGGCGGGACTACGCCAGGGGCGGGCTGACCGTCGGCCTCCCGGCGCTCGCCGTCGCCACGGCCGTGCTGGTCGTGACGCTCTAGGGTCCGGCGCCGTGGAGTCGCCGTCGTCGGACATCCGGGTCGAGGTGGCCGAGGGCGTGGCCCGGCTCACCATCGACCGCGAGGCCCAGCGCAACGCCCTGTCGTGGGAGGCCATCGCCGCCCTGCGGGCCCTGGTCGGACAGGCGAAGGCCGACCCGGCGGTGCGCGTCGTCGTCCTGACCGGGGCGGGGGAGAAGGCGTTCTGCGCCGGCGCCGACCTGGGCGGGATGGCCACCGGGGCCGATGCCGACGCGGCCGCCACCCACGCCGCCCGGGGCGAGCTGGCCGGTCTGTTCACCGATCTCTGGGCCCTGGGCAAGCCCACGATCGCCCGGGTCCGGGGCTACGCCCTGGCCGGCGGCTTCGGCCTGGCCCTGGCCTGCGACCTGGTCGTGGCGGCCGACGACGCCGTGTTCGGCACGCCGGAGGTCGACGTCGGACTGTGGCCGCACCAGATCACCGTCCCGCTGATCCGCTCGATGCCGCCCAAGCGGGCCCTCGAGCTGATGATGACCGGGCGCCGGGTCGACGCCGCCGAGGCCGATCGCATCGGCTTCGTCACGCGGGTCGTCCCGGTCGACGGGCTCGACGCCGCCGTCGACGAGCTGGCCGCCACCCTCGCCGCCAAGTCGCCCTCGGCGATGCGGATCGGCCGGGACGGCTTCTACGCCACCCTCGACATGGCGGCGGCCGAGGCCCTGGCCGTCCTGCACCCCCTCCTCACCGTCACCGCCTCGACCGCCGACGCCGCCGAGGGCATCGCCGCCTTCCGCGAGAAGCGCCCGCCGGAGTGGCCGTCGCTCAGGTGAGGTCGTCGGGCAGGGGCTCGGCGTGGACGACGACCAGCTCCTGCACGGCGCGGGTGAGGGCGATGTAGAGGAGCCGGCCGCCGGCGGCGTCGTCGAGGGCCTCGGCCGTGAAGGCGGCCGGCTCGACCACCACGACGCCGTCGAACTCCAGCCCCTTGGCCTCGGCCGGGCTGACCACGCTGACCGGTGCGCCGGTGACCGCCCGCCCGGCCTGGCCGGCGTCGACACCCGCCTCGACGAGCGCAGCGGCCACCGCGGCCCGGCGGTCGGCGCCCGGCACGACCACCCCGACCGAGGCCCACGCCCCGGCCAGCTCGCCGACGGCGGCGACCGAGGCGGCGACCAGATCGGCGGGGTCGGGCACGACCTCCAGCCGGGGTTCGCGCCCGCCGACCCGCACCGAGCGGGTCACCGCCAGGCCGGGGGCGACGCGGGGGAGGAGGCGGTCGGCCAGGGCCATGGCCGCAGCCGGCACGCGGTAGCCGACGGTCAGGTCCTCCCGGCGGGCGGTGGCCGGCGAGCCGAGGTGGCGCAGGGCCTCGTCCCAGGATGCGGTGGCGCCGGGCTCGGTGGCCTGGGCCAGGTCGCCGAGGATCGTCATCGACGCCGACGGGCAGCGCCGGGCCAGCGCCCGCAGGGCCATGGGCGACAGGTCCTGGGCCTCGTCGGCGACGAGGTGGCCGTAGGTGCGGGGCACGCCGTCGATGCGGTGGACGGCCTCGTCGACCAGCACGGCCTCGGCGACCGTCCAGCGCTCGGCGTCGAGCGACGCCGCCGCCGGTCGCAGCACGAGGGCCTGCTCCCCGGGGTCGAGGATCCCGGCTGCGGCCCGCCGCAGGGCGGCGCGGCTGGTGAGCAGGCGGCGGACGAGGGTCGGGGCGCTGGCCGACGGCCAGAACCGGGTCAGGGCGGTGCGCAGGTCGGCGCTGGTCCGCACGGCGGCCTCCAGCTCGGGCGGGCCGCCCTCGAAGTCCGGGTGGCGGGCCAGGTACGTCTCGACGGCCAGGGCGACGAGCCGGGTCCGCACCGCGCCCCGGCCGACCGTCCAGGCCACGCCCCGGGCGGCGACCTCGTCGAGCACGGCGGTCACGGCGTCGGCGGCCAGCGGGATGCGACCCCACGGCGTGCCGATCGCCAGGTCCTCGGTCGGCGCCCGGCGCTGGCCGGTCACCGCCGCCTCCACCACTGCGGCCAGCCGGGCGTCGCCGAGCAGGGCGGCCCGGTCCGGCGGGTCGACGGCCCGCACGTGCTGGTCGACGGCCCCGGCGACGAGCCGCTCGATCGTGCTCTGGCGGGCGGCGGCCTCGCCCAGCGACGGGAGCACCTGGCTGATGTAGCGGAGGAAGACCGGGTTGGGCCCGACGACCAGGACGCCGTCGCGGTCGAGCCGGTCCCGGTGCTCGTAGAGGAGGAACGCGGCCCGGTGGAGGCCGACGGCGGTCTTGCCGGTGCCGGGGCCGCCCTGGACGACCAGGCAGGTGTCGAGGCCGACCCGGATGACCTCGTCCTGTTCGGCGGCGATGGTGGCGACGATGTCCCGCATGGCGCCGGTGCGGGAGCGCTCGAGCTCGGCCAGCAGCGGGTCGGGGATGCCGGCGGCCCGGACCTCGCCGGCCAGGTCGGGGTCGTCGAACACCTCGTCGAAGAGGTCGAGGACGTCCTTGCCGTCGACGAGGAAGCGGCGCCGCCGGGCCAGGTCGAGCGGGTCGACGGGCGTGGCCCGGTAGAAGGGCACCGAGACCGGCGCCCGCCAGTCGACCACCACGGCGTCACCGGCCGGGTCCTCGACGTGGCGCCGGCCGACGTGCCAGCGCTGGCCGGCCTCGTCGTCGATGCGCCCGAAGACGAGGCCGGGGACGTCAGGATCGAGGTGGCGGAGCCGGCGGTCGAGGTGGCCGGCGGCGATCGTGCTGTCGACCTCGCCGTCGTCGCCGGCCCGGCGGGCGGCGTCGGCCACCCGGCGGGTGGTGGCGGCCATTGCCGCGAGGTGGTGGTAGGCGGCGGCGACGTGGGCCTGCTCGGTGGCCAGGTCGGGGTGCTCGCTCATGGGTGGGCCCTCCCGGGGACGCGCGATGGCACCCCCCGTCCGCCAGGACGGGGGGTGTGAGGGCCGACGATGCTACCCGGCTCGGCATAGGCCGGTCGGCCCGTTTCCGGACGAACCCTGGATGTCACGGAGGGTGAACCGATAGCGCAGGCGTGACCACGCTCGGCGGTCCCTCGGACGACGCCACCCCCGACCCGCCCGCCCCGGCGCCGAAGGTCGACGGTCGAGCCCCCGTGGTCGACGGCCGGCCCCCTGCCGGTCCGCCGCCCCGGTCGCCCGCCCC
>JBQGCF010000308.1:0-62425 GCA_052038315.1 Iamia sp. | reverse complement strand
CTGCGGGAGGAGCAGGCCGACGAGGCGGCGGCCGCCGCCGAGGGGGTGCTGGGGGCCGGCGCCGGGCGGGAGGTCGCCGAGCGGGCGTCGGCGGCGCTGGGTCGGCTCCACGACGCCTTCGCCGACCTGGCCCGGGCCCGGTCGACCGCGGCCGGCGCCACGGCCGTGGCCGAGAGCGCGGTCGAGACGCTCGGCGCGGCCCTGGCCGAGGCCGGCTTCGCCGATGCCGCCGCCGCCGAGGCGGCCTCGCGGGACGAGTCGGGGCGGGCCGCCCTGCGGAGCCGGGTCGAGGAGTGGGAGCAGGAGCGCCGGAAGGTCGCCGCCGCCCTGGAGGTCGTCGGCCGGGTGGCGCTGCCCGACGAGCGCCCCGAGCCCGAGCCGGCCCGGCGGGCCGCGCTCGACGCCGCCGCCACCCACCGGGCCCTGGTCGAGGCGCAGGCCCGGGTGGCCGCCGCAGCCGCCACCGTCGCCGATGCCGCCACGGCCCACCGCGACGAGGCCGCCCACCTCGCCGTGGCCGTGGCCGAGCACGAGGTCCGGCGCCGGCTGGCCGAGGTGTGCGTCGGGCGGGGCGGCGACCGGGTGTCGCTCCAGCGCTGGGTCCTGGCCGCCCACTTCGAGACGATCTGCGACCGGGCCAACGAGCGGCTCGCCGTGATGAGCGCCGGTCGCTACGCCCTGCGGGTCCACACCGAGTCGAGCCGGGGGGCGCGGGCGGGGCTCGACCTGCGGGTGCTCGACGCCCACAGCGGCGAGGAGCGCGAGGTCACCACCCTGTCGGGCGGCGAGACGTTCCAGGCGTCGCTGGCCCTGGCCCTCGGCGTGGCCGATGTCGTCTCCGAGCGCTCCGGTGGGGTCGAGCTGGGTGTGCTGTTCGTCGACGAGGGCTTCGGCACCCTCGACGCCGACGCGCTCCACCTCGCCCTCGACGAGCTCGACCGGCTGCGGGCCGGCGGCCGCATGGTCGGCGTCATCAGCCACGTCCCCGGCCTGCGCGAGCGCATCGGCACCGGCATCGAGGTCCGCCCCGACCGCACCGGCTCCGAGGTCCTCGTCGGCGCCACCCCTGTCGACTGACCTCCCGACCTCGTCGTTCTGTCAGTCCTCGTCCACCTCTTCGGGGGACCAGAGCTGACAGAACGGGTGAGTCAGCGGGGACCCCGACCGTCAGGCGGGGTCGAGGCGGGAGATGGTGCCGTCCATGGAGAGGACGTAGGCCTCGCCGGCGGCGTCGGTGTCGATCGAGACGACCGAGCCGACGGTGTCGTCGAGCACGGCGGTCTCGCCCACGGCGTCGCCGTCGAGGCGGATGGCGGACAGGCCCGGCTTGCAGTAGTCGCCGAACAGGTAGGCGCCGTCGAGGTCCGGGATCGCCTCGCCCCGGTACACCGCGCCGCCCGACACCGAGCACCAGCCGTCCTCGTGCTCCATCTCGAACACCGGCCCGACCAGGGTGCCGGCGGTGAGGTCCCGGTCGGGGAAGATCTCCTCGGACCCCTCCCAGCGGCTCCAGCCCAGGTTGGTCCCGACGATCGACCCGGCCGGCAGGCGGTCGATCTCCTCCAGCCGGTCCTGGCCCACGTCGGCCACCCACAGGTCGCCGGTGGCCGGGTCGAACCGCATGCGCCACGGGTTGCGGACGCCGGTGACGGCGATCTCGGGTCGCCCCTCGCCGGCGGCGAACATGTTCCCCTCGGGGATCGAGTACGGGGCGTCGTCCGACCCGGTGCGGGGGTCGATGCGGAGGATCTTGCCCAGCAGGTCGTCGGGGTCCTGGGCCCGCCGCTCGGGGTCGTCGGCCGAGCCGCCGTCGCCCAGCCCGATCCACAGCAGCCCCTCGTCGTCGACCAGGATCTCGCCCCCGTTGTGGTTGGCGTAGGGCTGGGCGACGGTCAGGAGGTCGGACCGGGAGCCGGCGTCGGCGGTGTCGCCGCTCATGGCGAAGGCCGCGATGCGGGTCTCGCCGCTCGGCCCGCTGTGGTGGACGTAGAGGGTGGCGCCGTCGGGGGAGAAGGCCAGGCCGAGGAGGCCCTGCTCGCCGCCGGCGCGGGTCACGTCGGTCAGGTCGAGGACCTCGACGGGATCGGCGTCGGTCCCGGCCGAGGGGTCGATGGCGACGACCCGCCCGACCTGCTCGGCGACGTAGAGGAGGTCGGAGCCGGGACGGGCGACCAGCTTGGTCGGCGCCTCCAGCTCGGCGACGGGCGTGAGGGTGATCGCCACCTCGCCGAGCGGGCCCGGCGGGTCCTCCGACGACGGGGCCGACGTCGACGACGGGTCCGACGCCGAGGAGCCCGAGCCCGAGCCGGACCCGGCGCCGGACCCGGACGACGAGGAGGGCTGGTCCGGCATCGTCGGCGTGCGCCCCTCGACCGGGTCGCCGGCCTGCTGGGGCGCCTCGTCGGCCCCGCACCCGGCGGCCAGCACCAGCGCCAGCGTCACCCCCACCGCCAGCGACCGCCGGCGCCGGGTCATCGGTCGGACCCGGTGGAGGCGGCGAAGCCGTCGAGGGGGCGGATCAGGCCCTCCTGCACGACGGAGGCGACCAGCTCGCCGCCCTGGAAGAACAGGCCCCGGGCGATGCCCCGGCCGCCGGAGGCCGACGGGGTGTCCTGGTCGTACAGCACCCACTCGTCGGCCCGGAAGGGCCGGTGGAACCACATGGCGTGGTCGAGGCTGGCCATCATCACGTCGTTCTCCACGAACGACCGCCCGTGGGGGAAGAGGGTCGTGTCGAGCAGCGTCATGTCCGAGGCGTAGGTGACGATGCAGGTGTGGAGGACGGGGTCGTCCGGCAGGGCGCCGTCGGCCCGCATCCACACCCGGTTGCGGGGCGGGAGCGGCTCGCGGCGGGCGGACGGGACGCCGTCGACGTAGCGCATGTCGATGGGCCGGGGCCGGGCCAGCCACGCCCGCCCCTGCTCGGTCTGGCCCATGATCGGCGTCCACCGGGTGGCGAAGTCGGCCAACGTCTCGGGCTCGGGCACGCCCTCGGGCATGGGCGCCGAGTGGTCGTAGCCCTCCTCGGGCACGTGGAACGACGCCGACAGGTTGAAGATCGGGCGCCCGTGCTGGATGGCGACGACCCGGCGGGTCGTGAACGAGCGGCCGTCGCGGATGCGGTCGACCTCGTAGAGGATCGGCACGGTCGGGTCGCCGGGGCGGAGGAAGTAGGCGTGGAGCGAGTGGACCTGTCGGTCGCGCTCCACGGTGCGGGCGGCGGCGACGAGCGCCTGGCCGGCGACCTGGCCGCCGAACACCCGCTGCACGTCCTCGTCGGGGCTGCGGCCCCGGAACAGGTTGACCTCGATGGCCTCCAGGTCGAGCACCGATATCAGGTCGTCGACGGCCTGCTGCTGCACGGCGGCCATCCTGGCAGGTGCGCCGGTCGCGCCCCGCAGAGGGGGGTACCTTGCCGCCCCATGTCGTCGACGCCGCTCACCTTCCCCACGGGCTTCCAGTGGGGGACCGCCACCGCCTCGCACCAGATCGAGGGCGGGTGCTGGAACAACGACTGGTGGCGCTGGGAGCACACGCCGGGCTCCGGGGTGGTCGAGCCGAGCGGCGATGCCTGCGACTCGTGGCACCGCTGGGAGGTCGACGCCGACGTGGTGGCCGACCTCGGTCTCGGGTCGTACCGCTTCTCGCTGGAGTGGAGCCGGATCCAGCCCGAGGAGGACGTCTGGTCGACCGCCGCCCTCGACCGCTACGCCCGCCAGTGCGACGGCCTGATCGCCCGTGGCCTCGACCCGGTCGTCACCTTCCACCACTTCACCACGCCCCGCTGGGTCGCCGACCGGGGCGGCTGGGAGAGCGACGGCACCGTCGACCTGTTCGCCGACTTCTGCGCCCGGGTCGCCGCCCACCTCGGCCCCGATCGCATCGCCCGGGCCTGCACGATCAACGAGCCCAACATCGTGGGCGTCTGCGGCTACCTGCTGAAGGCGTTCCCGCCCGGCGTGTCCGACGGCGCCCGCTGCGAGGACGTGCTCGACCGCTTCGTCGTGGCCCACCGCCGCTCGGTCGAGGCCCTGCGCAGCGAGCTGGGTGACACGCCGATCGGCCTGACCCTGGCCATGGCCGACTGGGCCGCGGTGGGCGACACCGACGAGGAGCGGGAGCAGGCCAAGCGCCGGATGGAGCGCAACCGGGCCCGGATGGAGGACCGCTACCTGGAGGCGGTGGTCGGCGACGACTTCCTCGGCGTCCAGGCCTACTCCCGCTACCGCTACGGGCCCGACGGCATGATCGGCTCCGAGGAGGGCGTCCCGACCCTGGTCATGGGCTACGAGTACTGGCCCCAGGCCCTGGAGGCGAGCATCCGCCGGGCGTGGGAGGTCACCGGTGGGCAGACCCCGCTGCTCGTCACCGAGAACGGCATCGCCACCGAGGACGACGGCGAGCGGATCGCCTACGTCCGGGCTGCCCTCGAGGGGGTCCAGCGCTGCCTGGCCGACGGGATCGACGTCGGCGGCTACACGTACTGGAGCCTGCTCGACAACTTCGAGTGGGCCTACGGCTACGGCCCCCGCTTCGGGCTGGTCGAGGTCGACCGCAGCACGTTCGGCCGGTCCCCCAAGCCGAGCGCGGCCTGGTTCGGCGAGGTGGCCCGGGCCAACGCCCTCCCGCCGGCCTGAGTGCCCGGCGAGCACGTGACGGGCGGCACGTCCGCCGGCTTCGGGCCACGGGGGCGCGCCGCTAACCTGCACCCCTTGTGATCCTGACCCCCCAAGGCCTGCTGGCGCACAGTCGCACCGAGGCCGGGCGGCGGATGATCCGGTACGCCTCGACGTCGATCATCTGCGTCGCCATCACCCAGGTGCTGATCGCCATCATCTACAGCGGCCTCAAGAACGGCCCGGTCGCCTCCAACCTGGCGGCCACCATGCTGACGTCGATCCCGGCCTACATCCTCAACAAGTACTGGGTGTGGGGGAAGCGGGGCCGGCCCCACATGCGCCGTGAGGTCCTGCCGTTCTGGGTCTTCACGGTGGCCGGGTGGGCCCTGTCGACCGCGGCGGTGGCCGTGGCCAGCGATCACGTCGGCACGCCCCACTCGCTGCTGCGCACCCTGGCCGTGATGGTCGCCAGCATCGCCGGCTTCGGCATCCTCTGGGTCCTGAAGTACCTCTTCCTCGACAAGATCATGTTCGGGACCGACCACCACACCCCCTACGACGAGGACGAGGAGCAGGAGCTCGCCGTCGTCGACGCCCGCGCCGCCGGCGCCACCGAGCTCTGAGGGTGTCGCTCCCCGACGAGCTGCGGGCCGCGGCCCTGGCGGCCCGTGGCTTCATGCCGGCCGACGAGGGCGACGCCCTCCACGCCGCCGCCCTCGAGGCCGGTGCCGCCGTGCCCGGCGCCCCGTTCCTGGAGGTCGGGTCGTACTGCGGGCGCTCGACGATCTGGCTGGGCGCCGCCGCCCGGGCCTGCGGCACGACGCTGCTCGCCGTCGACCACCACCGGGGCTCGGAGGAGAACCAGGCCGGCTGGGAGCACCACGAGCCCGACCTGGTCGACCAGCGCACCGGGCGGATGGACACCCTGCCGATCTTCCGCCGGACCGTGTTCGACGCCGGGCTGGAGGACGTGGTCGTGGCCCTCGTCGGGCAGTCGCCCACCGTCGCCGCGGTGTGGTCGACCCCGCTCGCCGTCCTCTTCGTCGATGGCGGCCCCGGCGTCGAGCCGGCCCGGGCCGACTTCGCCGGCTGGACCCCGCACGTCGCCCCCGGTGGCACCCTCGCCATCCACGACGTCTTCCCCGACCCGGCCGACGGCGGGCGTCCGCCCTACGAGGAGATCTACCTCCCGGCCCTCGAGAGCGGCCTGTTCGAGGAGCGCTCCGCCACCGGCTCCCTCAGGATCCTGACCCGCACCCCCGAACTTTGAGCGCCTGACCTCGCCATTCGGGGTGAGCCGCTCAAAGTTCGGGGGTGCTCAGGCCGTCGGGGTGTAGCCGGGGCGGCCGGCGGCGTCCCACTCCTCCCAGAAGGCGACGAACTCGTCGCCGAGGAAGGGGTCCTCGCCGCGCAGGGCGATGCCGCCGCGGCGGATCGTCCAGTCCCACGGGGCCAGCTCGACGGCCCGGCGGAGGTGGGCGGCGGCGGCGTCGGTGTGGCCGCGGCCGTGGAGGACGGCGGCGAGCCGGCGCTCGGCCAGGGCCTGCTGCTCCTCGGGCGAGCGGGCCGGGGGAGGGGCGTCCACGCCGGCCGGCAGCGAGCCCTCGCGCACCCAGCGGCGCAGGGCGTCGTGGTGGGTGGCCGAGTCGATCTTGGTGAAGTCCTTGAACTGGTCGTCGCCGGGGGCGATCGTCGGCGGCTTGACCACCGTGCCCTCCTCGTCGACCCACACCACGCTCGGCACGTTGGTGATGCCGTAGCGCTCGGCGGTGACGTGGGCGGTGTCGACCACGACCGGGTAGTCGGGCGAGGCCGCCTCGATCCATGGCCGGGAGTCGTCGGGCGAGGCGTCGAGGGCGACCGAGAAGATGGCCAGCCCCTCGTCGGCCAGCTCGTCCTGGATCGCCTGCCAGGCCGCCAGCTCGTGGCGGCACCCGCACCACGACGCCCAGGTCACCAGCACCCGCTTGCGCCCGGCCAGGTCGCCGAAGCGGTGCAGGTCGCCGTCGACCGACGGCAGCTCCAGCTCCGGGGCCACGTCGCCCACCGATGCGGCGGCCTCGGCGGCCCCGTGGGCCAACGCCGCCGCCGAGCAGGCCTCGTCGACCGCCAGGGCCAGGCCGAGGGCGGACGCCCACTCGGCCAGGTCGATGCGCCCGTCGTCGCGGAGCACGGGCCGGCCCAGCAGCGGCACGCACACGTCACCCCGGCACAGCCCCTCCGGCTTGAGCACCCACCCGGTCGCCGCCGAGAGGCCGGCCGCGTCCACCCCCTCGACGTCGCCGGCGATCTCGTGGGTCACGCCGTCGACGTCGAGGAGGATGAGGGTCGTCATGGCGACGACACTAGAACGCGTTCTCGTTCAGCGCCGGGCCCGGACGGCGGCGAGGGCGTCGACGATGCCGTCGCCGTACCAGCCGTTGAAGCGGGCCGAGCCCACGCAGGCGGCGGTGTACGAGTCCGGCTGGTCCGGGTAGTCGTAGACGGGCGCCGGGCACGGGGTGTCGGTGGCGGTGCCCTCCAGCACCCGCTCGACCCGGCGGGGGTCCATGCCCAGGCCGTCCCGGGTGCGGGAGCCCTGCTCGCCGACGATCAGGGCGGCGACGCCGGCGGCGTGCGGCGCGGCCATCGAGGTGCCCTGGATGTAGCGGTAGTAGGCGCACGTGGCCGGGTCGCCCGGCGTGCGGCACTCCGCCACCACGGCCGGCGACAGCGAGGCACCGGTGATCGGGTCGACCCGGGGGTCGGCCTGCGCCAGCCCGAGGGGGTAGGCGGCCAGGATGGCGTTGGTCGGCTGGCCGTACTGCGGGGTCCCGAAGAAGTCGCGGCTGTAGCCGCCGGGGGCCGCGACCTCGATCTGCTCGGCGCCGTAGTTCGAGTAGTCGGCCTTGAGCTTCGACGGGCCGACCGAGCTGACGGCGATCGTGCCGTCGCCCTCGGCCGGCATCGACAGGCAGGTGTTGTCGACCTGGCGCTCGTAGGCGGCGCCCTCGGGGAAGTCGGGCGACGTGGCGTCGACCGTGGGGTTGCCCAGGTCGGTGTGCTCGTTGCCGGCCGCACCGACGAGGGTCACGCCGTGGTCCCGGGCGTAGCGCAGGGCCCGGTTGGTGGCGGCGACGATCGTCCGCTGCTCGAGCTGGTCGTCGATGGCGTCGGCCGGGTTGCGGGCGCAGTTGTAGAGCCACGGGTCGATGTAGAAGCTCATGTTGACCACGTCGATCCCGTTGTCGCCGGCGTAGGTGAGGGCCTGGACGACCGAGTCGAGGAAGAAGTAGCCGGAGTCCTGGCCGGCGCGGAGGTTGACGATCTCGGCGTCGGGGGCGACGCCGGCGATGCCCACGCCGTTGCGGGGAGAGGCGACCGTGCCGGCGACGTGCGTGCCGTGGCCGTTCTCGTCGACGTTCGCAGCGTCCTCGCAGGAGCCGTCGGGCTCGTCCTCGCAGGGGCCGTCGACCTCGGGGATGTCGGTGGTGAAGTTGCGGCTCAGGCGGCCGTTGAAGTTGGGGGCGATGTCGGGGTGGGTCCCGTCGACACCGGTGTCGATGATGCCGACCCGCACCCGGTCGCCGGTGCCGTAGCGGTGGGCGGCGGGGGCGTCGATCATGTCCATGTCCCACTGGCGGTCGGCCAGGGGCTCGGGCCGGTTGCCGCCGCCGTGGCCGGGCCGGGTGTTCCAGCCGGAGCCGCGGCCGGAGCCGTGGCTCCCCTGGACGACGTCGGTCTCGACGTCCTCGTTGCGCTGCTGGCGATCGGCCGGGGCCTGGCCGATCGACTCGTTGGCGGCGGCGCCGTCGACGGCCGGGCTGGCCGCCACCGACTCGGCGAAGCCGGAGGCCGGGGCCTCGACGACGTAGACGCCGACGGCGTCGTTCACCTCGGTCACCTGGCCGCCGGCGGCGGCGACGGCCTGGCGCACCGAGGCGTCGGATGCGCCTTCGGTGGCCAGGACGACGTACTCCTCGGTGCCGGTGGCCTGGGCCGTGCCGGTCGTGCCGGTGGGCGCGCCGGTGGCGGGGGGTGCGCCGAGGCCGATCGTGGCCACGGCGAGGGTGGTCAGGCCCAACAGGGCCCGACCCAGGGCGGGTCGCTCCATCGCGATGTCTCCTCGTAGGGGGGTGTGAGGATGATCGGGCGTCGGCCTGGTCAGGCCGCCACCTGAACGGCGTCGACCCTAGGCGACATGACCACCGTCACGCATCCGTGCGGTCATGCTGCCCACCCGTGACCCGATGGACGCCTGCCTGCTCGGCGGCACGGTTCCAAAATTCTGGAAATGTGTTGCCAGAATTACGACAGCGGCATACAGTTCGGAGTGCATGGCTGCCGAGATCCCCCGTCACCTCGACCCGATCCTCCGCCAGGCGCTGACGGACCATCGCATCGTGCACCTCTCAGGGGCTCGCCAGGTCGGCAAGTCGACGCTGGTCCGGGCGATCCAGGCCTCGGACCCCGCCCGGTTCGACTTCGTCGACCTGGACGACGTGGAGGCGCGGGAGACGGCGCGAGCGGACCCGATGGGCTTCCTCGATCGTCCCGGACGATGCGTGATCATCGACGAGGTCCAGCGTGTGCCCGACCTCGTGCTGCCCCTCAAGACGTTGGTCGATCGGGACCCACGTCCCGGCCGCTTCCTGCTGACGGGGTCCGCCGACCTGTGGGCGGTCCAGGAGCCGGGAGCTCGCGAGGCGCTGACCGGTCGTCTCCACCCCCTCCGGCTCCGACCCCTGACGCAGGCGGAGGTCGCCGTTCGGGCCCCGACGGCGATCGACCGCCTGTTCGCGGGTGACGACCCGACCGATCACACCTCGGCGCGGGGACGAGCCGACTACCTCGACCTCGCACAGGTCGGGGGCTTCCCGTCGTCCCTCACGGGCTCCTCGCTGCGGGCGCGGCAGGAGTGGTTGCGGTCCTACGCGGACCTCCGCACGCGGGAGGACGCCACCACCTTCCACGGACGGAGGCGCTACCTCGGCGAGCTGCCGACGCTGCTCCGCCTGCTGGCGGCGCGGTCGTCACAGGTGCTGAACGTCAGCTCTCTGGGCGACGACCTGCCGATGAGCCTCCGCTCGGTGCCCGAGTACATCGACCTCCTCGAGCAGCTGTTCCTGCTGGAGGTCGTCCCGGCGTGGTCCGGGAACCTCGGCCGGCGGGTCGTCGACAAGCCGAAGGTGTACATCGCCGATCCCGGCCTCATGGCCGCCGTGGTGGGCCTCCGATCGAGCGGCGCCGCGCTCAACCACGACGAGATGGCGGGCCCGCTGATCGAGACGTTCGTCGTCGACGAGCTGATCCGCCTCGCACCCCTCTCGGAGGTGGCGGCGACCGTGCACCACCTGCGCACCTACGACCAGGTCGAGGTCGACGTCATCCTCGAGGCCGACGACGGTCGGGTCGTCGCCATCGAGGTGAAGGCCGGCCGGCGCGCTCGGGGCGGTGGTCGCGGCCTCCGCCTGCTCAAGGAGAGGCTCGGTGATCGCTTCGTCGCCGGGTTGATCCTCACCTCTGCACCCACCGCCGCCCGCATCGAGGACCGCATCTACCACGCCCCGATCGACGTGCTCTGGGACTGGGGGGCACCCCGCCCTTCCCCCGCCGTCGCCGTCGTCCGCCCCGCGAGCGCCGAGATCCCCGCTCCTCGCCCCGACACCGCTGCCGCCCCCGCCGACCAGGAGAGCACCACCGTGACGACCACCACCCAGTCGATCCCTGGACCGAGGGTCTTCATCGGGTACGCACGGGTCGACGAGGAGGCGACGGGGGCCGTCAGCCGCCTCGAGGACGGCCTGCGTCGTGCCTTCGGCGTCCTCTCCTCGCCCCAGCAGGAGCTCCAGGTGTTCCGGGACGTCACCGGCATCCGGTGGGGAGAGGACTGGCAGGCGCGCATCGACGAGGAGCTCGACGCCGCCACGTTCTACATCCCGGTCATGAGCCCCCGCTTCTTCGACAGCGGGCCGTGTCGGGACGAAGCGGAGAAGCTGCTGGCCCGGGTCGACCGGGACCCCGGGCGTCGCGAGGATCTCGTGCTCCCCGTGTACCTCATCGACGTCCCCGACCTGGACGCCTCGTCGACGGACCCGTTGAAGCGGCGACTGTCGGCGATCAGCTGGAGCGACCTGAGGGCCACGGTGATGGTCGACGACGGTGAGGCCCTGCGGCGGGAGACGTGGGCCATGGCGCAGGCCATCCGGGAGAAGGTCGACGCGCACGCTGCGGCGGCGGCCTCCGGGGCGACGTCGAGCTCCTCGCCGGAGGACGATGCCGAGGGGCTCGACCTGGCCGAGCTGATGGGCGCCTTCGAGGACTTCGAGGCGGTCCAGGACGAGGAGCAGGGGCACCTCGAGGAGGTCCTGTCCGTGTTGCAGGGGTTCATGGGGTCGTTCCGGCCGGGAGCGAGCCGATCCGACCTGGAGGCGGCGGCGCGCCGGGCGGCGGCGGACATGGCGGATCCGCTCGACCGGCTGGAGGAGGTGCTGCGGCGCGCCACCCGGGCGTTGACGCTGGTCGATCGGTTCATCGACGAGGTGCCCCTGTTCCTGTCCTCCGGGGTGGCGTCCCGGGAACAGGTCCTGGATCTGGCCAGAACGTTCGGGAGTGGGCCGTCGCCGGACCGGACGGAGCTCCAGCAGATCCGCGACGTCCTGCGCATGATGGGGCTCACGACCACGGCGATGCGCCAGCCGATGAAGCGGTTGAGCGCCGCGCTGGACGAGACCTTCCGGATGGCCGAGGCGACGGGCGAGTGGTCGGCTCGGCTCGTCCGGGCGGCAGGCGGCTAGATGGAGCGGCCGGCGTCGGCCCAGTACTCGTCCTTGAGGAGGCGCTTGTAGAGCTTGCCGGTGGGGTGGCGGGGGAGCTCGTCGCGGAAGTCGACCGACCGGGGGCACTTCACGTCGGCCAGGTGGTCCCGGCAGTACTGGATCAGCTCGGCCGCCAGCTCGGGGCCGGCGTCCTCGGGCGAGAGGGATTGGACGACGGCCTTGACCTCCTCGCCGAAGTCGTCGTTGGGCACGCCGAAGACGGCCACGTCGGCCACCTTGGGGTGGAGGGCGAGGACGTTCTCGGCCTCCTGCGGGTACACGTTCACGCCGCCGGTGATGATCATGTACGCCTTGCGATCGGTCAGGTAGAGGAAGCCGTCCTCGTCGAGGCGGCCCACGTCGCCGAGCGTCGTCCAACCCTTGGGGTGGCGGGAGGCGGCCGTCTTCTCCGGGTCGTTGTGGTACTCGAACTCGCCGGCGCTCTCGGCCCAGATCGTGCCCGGCTCGCCGACCGGGACCTCGTTGCCGTCGTCGTCGCAGATGTGCAGGGTGCCGAGCAGGTTCTGCCCGACGGTGCCGGGGTGGGCCAGCCACGCCTCGCTGTTGCAGTACACGAAGCAGTTGCCCTCGGTGCCGGCGTAGTACTCGTGGACGACCGGCCCGAACCACTCGATGATCCGGCGCTTGACCTCCACCGGGCAGGGGGCGGCGGCGTGCACCATCATCTGCATCGAGCTCACGTCGTACCGGGCCCGCTCCTCGTCGCTCAGCTTGTGCATGCGGATGAACATGGTCGGCACCCACTGGCTGTGGGTCACCCGGTGCTCCTCGATGAGCCGGAGCGCCTCGAGGGCGTCGAAGTGCTCCATCACCACGGCGGTGCCGCCGACCCGCTGGACGGCCATGGTGAAGCGCAGCGGGGCGGCGTGGTACAGCGGCGCCGGGTTCAGGTACACCATGTCGGCGCTGTAGCCGAACAGCATCGTCGAGAGCATGGGCACGCCGGCAGCGGCGCCCTCGCCGAGCGGCACGTCGCCCCGCGGCACCTGGACGCCCTTGGGGCGACCGGTCGTGCCCGAGCTGTAGAGCATGTCGACGCCCTCGACCCGACCCTCCGGGGCCTCGGGCGAGGCCGACGCCAGGGCGTCCTCGTAGGACGTGAACCCGTCGACCACGCCGTCGAGCATCAGCCGGGCCTCGACCTTCGGGGTGTCGGCGATGGTGGCCGCGGCCAGCTCGCCCAGGGCCAGCGACGAGATGAACACCCGGGCGCCGCAGTCGTCGATGATGTAGCTCAGCTCGCCGGGCGTGAGGCGGGTCGAGGTGGCCGTGTAGTACAGGCCGGCGTAGTGGCAGCCCCACGCCACCTCGAGGAACCGGATCTGGTTCTCGATGCAGAAGGCGACGTGGTCGCCGGGGGCCAGGCCCAGCGACCCGAGCAGGTTGGCCAGCCGGGTGGCCCGCTCGTCGAGCTCGGCATAGGTCAGGACCTCGCCGCTGCCGGCCATGACGACGGCGGGCGCGTCAGGGGAGGTCTCGACGAAGGCACCGGGGAAGGACATGGCCGCTGAACCTAGTCACCGAACCTGACCGGTGGGTCAAGGGGCGATGACCAGCTCGGCGATCAGGCCGTCGACGATCGTGAAGCGGTAGGTCAGGTCGACCTGGCCGCCGGGGAAGTCGCCCTCGATGTGCGAGGTCTCCCGCCAGAAGCCGCCGCCCTCGTCGACGGCGTCGAGCGGTGTGCGGGTGTAGGTGAACTCGGCGGCCGCCGTGTCGAGGAAGGTGCGCACCTCGTCGGTGCCCACGTAGGAGTGGCCGTCGTCGACGACCCGGGGCTCGGGGCCGAAGGTGGCCAGGGCGGCGTCGGTGTCCCGGCGGTCGTGGGCCTCGTGGTAGCGGGTGATGACGTCGGGCAGCTCGGCGGACATGCCCCTGAGGATGCCGGGGCCGGGCGTCGATCAGGCGGGTGCGTACACCCAGGTGGTGAAGGCGAGGTCGTGGGGCTGGGCCGTCCAGCCGGCGCCCTCGTCGCGGTGGAGGGGGTCGGGGTACACGTCGCCCTGCGTGGTCCAGAGGTCCCAGCGGCCGTCGGTCGTCTCGAACACCAGGGCGTAGCGGGTGCCGCTGGTGATGGCGGCGGCCTGGTCGAGGGCGAGGGTGAGGTAGCGGGCATCGCCGGGGCCGATCGCGTCGGCGGCGACCGTGCCCGATCCCAGCACCGTCCCGGTGGGGACGCCGTCGCCGTCGACCGCCTGTACGGTGACCTGCAGCGGGGCGACGATCCCCGCCGCGTCCGCCGGGCGGGCGATCCCGAAGCCGACGTCGACCAGCTGGCCGCTGCGCCCGGCGGTGAAGGCCTGGGCCCAGCTGCTCGTGCCCTCCACGGGCACGTCGGGACCGAGGTCGCCGGCCGCCTCCTGGTCCTGGGTGGGGAACACCAGGCGGACGGTGGTCGACGCCTGCGGGCTGGCGGCGTGGCGATCGCTGCCCGTGTAGGTGGCCCGGTAGGTGCGGTTGCCGGGGGCGCCGGGGCACAGCGGGGTCCGCCACGTGGCCACGCCGTTGGCGTTGACGGCGACGCTGGCCGTCCGGCACGACGTGGTGAAGGTGACCCGGCCGGTCGGCCGACGGGTGGGCGCGGCCGGGGCGACGGCCCGGACGGTGGCCTTGATCGCGGCCAGCCGGCCGGGCCGCACTCGCGGCTGGGTCGGGGCGACGGTCAGGGTCGTGGGCGCCGGGGCCCCCGTGACCGCGGCGGCCGTGCTGGTGCCGGGCGCGGTGCGGGCGTCACCGTCGTAGGTGGCGGTGACGGTGTGCTCGCCGGGTGGGAGGGTCGTGGTGGTCAGGACCGTGTTGCGGGTGGTGGCCACGGCGGTGCCGATCGGCGACCCGTCGACGAGGAACGTCACCGTCCCGCCCAGCGGCGCGCCGCCGCCCTTGGGCGTGATGGCGACGGTCAGCTTCACCGCCTGCGACCAGACGCTGGCGGCCGGCGTGGCCGTGACGGCGAAGGCCTTGGCAGGGGGCGCGGCGGGGACCGCCGGCACCGGTGTCGGGGCGAGGGCGACCAGCCCTGCCCCTGCGACGAGGGCGGCCACCACGGCTCGCCCCACCAGCCTCCTCATCTCGACCCTCCTGGCCACCCACAGCATTTGTCAACAGTCGTGACAATACTGGGCCCGTCAAGGGGACGGTCAGACGGGGTCGCCCAGGTGGGTGCGGAAGACGATGTCCGAACCGGACGGGGTGAAGTCGAACCAGCCCTCGTGGTTCCAGTCCTGGATGATCTTGCCGTCGGGGTACGCGTCGCCGCTGCTGCCGAACACGAACCACGCGCCGCCGGCATCGGGGGTCTGCGGCGTCTCCATCGAGACCACGAGGGCGTAGGTGGCGCCCCCGTCCACCGGGGCGGGCGTGTCCAGGTCCAGGTGGAGGGGGGCCGGCACGTCCTGCTCGAACCCGGCGCTGGAGACCGTGCCCGAGCCGAGGGGCGCGCCGGTCGGGTGGCCGTCCTGGTCGAGGGCGTGGATGGCGACCGTCAGGTCCGTGGGCGGGGTGACGGGGTCGCTCCAGCTGTACCAGGCGAGGAGCAGGTCGACGGCGTAGATCCGGCCGGTGCGGGTCGGGACGAAGGTCTGGGCGAACCGGTTGTCGCCCTCGGGGTAGCTCTGGACCGACACCGCGGCGACGGCCGCGCCGGGGTTCAGGGCGTCGAGGTCCTCCTCGTCGTCACCGCCGCCCCCGACGGGCTCCTCGATGGTGAGGAGCAGCGGGGTCGCGGTGGCGCTGGAGGCGTGCTTGTCGGAGCCGTTGTAGACGGCGGTGATCGAGCGCTCGCCGGGTCACAGCCAGGGCCGCCAGGTGGCGACCCCGTTGGCGTTGAGGTTGACGGTCGAGGAGATGCAGCCGTCGACCGAGAAGGTCACGCTGCCGGTCGGGCGCCGGGTGGGCACGGCCGGGGCGACGGCGAGGACGGCGGCCTTGATCTCGGCCCTGTCCTCGTAGGGCACCGGGTTCCGGGTGGCCCTGAGCGTGATCGCGGTCGGCGCCGCGGCGACGGTGATGGTCGCCGTCTGGACGCTGGTGCTGGGCGCCGTCACCGCGTCGCCCGAGTAGGTGGCGCTGATCGTGTGGGTGCCCGGCGGCAGGGTCGAGGTGGTGATCGACGTGTGGCGGGTCGTGGCCACGGCCGGGCCCACGGGGAGGCCGTCGGACAGGAACGTGACCGTCCCGCCCCTGGGGGCGCCGCCGCCCCGGGGGGTGATGGCGGCGGTCAGCTTGACCGACTGCGACCACGCCGAGGTGACCGGCGCCGCCGTCGTGACGAACGCCTTGGCCGGCTTGACCGGGGTGGCGCCGGCGGGGGCGACCGGAGCGACCAGGGCGAGACCGGCGATCACGCCGGTGAGGGCCAGGGCGGCCTTGAGCGAGCGCTTCACGATGGGGACGCTAGTTCACCCTTACGGGTGAGCCGAGCACCGTCGGCGGGAGGTCAGACCGGGTCGCTCAGGTGCGTGCGGAACATCAGGTCGGCCCCGATCTCGTTGTCGAGGACCCAACCGTCGCCGTCGACCCGCTGGTAGAGGTCCCCGGCGACGTAGGCGTCCTCGCTGCTCGAGGCGAGGAGCCAGATCCCGAAGGCGTCGCTCGTCTGCGGGGCGGAGGCCTCGGCGACCAGCGCGTAGGTCACGCCCCCGTCGACACCGGCCGAGGACTCGAGGTCGATGTGGTACGAGTCCGGGTTCTCCCGGGCCACGTCGGCGGCGCGCAGGTAGCCGTAGCCGAGGATCGCCCCGGTGGGCAGGCCATCGTCGCCGACCGGCTGGATCGAGACCTGGAGGTCGGTGGGCGCGGTGTCGGTGAAGCTGAACCAGGTGGCGATGAGGTCGACGGCGTAGACCACCCCCGAGCGGCTGGGGACGAAGGTCTGGGCGACGGCGATGGCGGAGCCGCCGCCCTCGTCGGCGACGGTCAGGAAGTCACCCGGCGGGCCGGGGTTCTCCTGGTCGACGTCCTCGTCGTCCTCGCCGGCCGGGCCGCGGACGGTGAGCAGCACCTGGTTCGACGGATCGCTGGCCGCATGGCGCTCGGACCCGTTGTAGACGGCGGTGATCGTGTGGGTGCCGGGGCACAGCCAGGGCCGCCAGGTGGCGACGCCGTTGGTGTTGAGGTTCACCGTGCCCGAGATGCAGCCGTCGGCGGAGAATGTGACGCTGCCGGTCGGTCGCCGGGTGGTCACGGCCGGGCCGAGGGGGTTGACCGTCGCCTTGAGCTCGGCCCGCTCGCCGTTGGGCACCGGGTTCCGGGTGGCCTTCAGGGTCACCATCGTCTGGGCCGGCAGCACCTCGATGGTCGCCGTGGTCGTGGCCGTGCTCGGCGCCGTCACCGCATCACCCGAGTACTGGGCGCTGATCGTGTGGGTGCCGACCGGGAGGTTCGTCGTCGTCAGCACGGTGTTGCGGGTGGTGGCCACGGCGGTCCCGACGGAGACGCCGTCGGACAGGAACGTGACCGTCCCGCCCTTCGGCGTGCCCCCGCCCTTGGGCGTGATGCTGGCGGTCAGCTTGACCGACTGCGACCACACCGAGGTGCTCGGCGCGGCCATGGCGACGAACGCCTTGGGCGGCTTGGCCACCGCCGCGCCGGCGGGCGCGGCGGGGGCCACCAGGGCGAGACCCGCCAGGATGCCGACGAGGGCCAGGACGGCCTTGGACGAACGCTTCACGATTGCCTCCCGCGCCGCCCGGGCCCCTGCCTCACGGCGCCGAGCGGAGAGTAGTGGGTCAGGTCGGATCGACGGCCACGTAGGTCCGGAACCAGATCGGCCCCTGGCCGCCGGTCCAGGCATCCTGGGCGTCGCAGCAGCGGGACAGCGACCCCACGTGCGGCGGGTTCTCGGCGGTCGTCGACAAGAACCACATCGGGAAGCCGCTGCTCGTCTCGCCCCGCAGGACGATGGCGTACCGGGTCCCGGCCACCACCGGGGCCGTCTGGGTGAGGACGACGCGCTGCTCGACGAGCTCGAGGTCCGGAGGGAGCTCGCCGGTGTCCTGGAGGGTGCCCCACCCCAGGACCTCCCCGGTGGGCAGGCCGCTCTTGCCCACGCTCTCGATGGACACCACGAGGTCGGCGCCGACGCCGTCCTCGTCGTACCACATCGTCTTGAGGTCGACGGCGTCCAGGTCACCGGTGATCCCGGCGGTGAAGACCTGGGCCACATCGCTGACGTACTCGCCGTCGTCGACGACCTGGGCGATGTCGCTGTGCTCGGCGGTGTTCTCCTGATCGACGACGCTGGTCGGCCCGGTCGGCTCCTCCTCGACGGTGACCGTCGTGGTGGTGACACCGGTGGGGGCGTGCAGCTCGGTCCCGTCGTAGCTGACCTCGACGTCGTGGGTCCCCACGCACAGCAGGGGGCGCCAGGTGGCGACGCCGTTGCTGTTGACCTTGACCTTCGAGGTCCGGATGTCGCCGCAGCCGAAGGTGACGAACTGCATCGTCCCGCCCGGGCGCACGTTGCGGGCCGCGGGGGCGGTCGGGCGCACGGTGGCCTTGATCTCGGCCCGCTCGCCCTCGGTCACGGTGCCGATGGTCGTGGCGACCGAGATCGCGGTCGGCGCCGGGTCGACCCGGTAGTTGTCGGGCAGGCTCGTCGAGCTCGGGGCGACGACCGCGTCACCGGAGTAGGTGGCCCGGAGGTTGTGGATGCCGGGCGGGAGGTCGTCGGTGGTGAAGGTGGTGATGCGCTTGGTGGCGACGGCGGTGCCGATCGGCGTGTCGCCCAGCAGGAAGGTCACGGTCCCGCCCTTGGGAGCGCCGCCGCCCTTGGGCGTGATCGTGACGGCCAGCTTCACCGACTGGGAGTAGACAGGGTACTGCGGGGTCGACGTCAGCGTGAAGACCTTGGGGGCCGGGACGGGCACGGCGGCGGCGACCGACGGAGCGACCAGGCCGAGCCCGGTGATCCCCGCCAGCACCGCCACCGCCAGCGCGGTGATGGGCTTCCTCATGGGCCGACCAGTCGGTCGGTGCGCTCAGATCTTGACCCAACCCAGCTTGTCGGGGTTGAGCACGAACCGGAGGGCGGCGATCCGCCCGTCGGCCACCTCGATGGTGCCGGCCAGCGTCACGACGTCGTCGAGCAGGGCGACGAAGCCGGGCTCCCCGTTGATCTCGACCACCTCGACCCGACGCGGCGGGCCGAGGGCCCGGGGCCCGATGGTGCGCAGGAAGCGGGCGAGCCGCTCGCCCCCCTCGATCGGCCGGCGGGCGGCCTTGGCCTGCCGGCCCCCGTCGGACACCAGCACGGCGTCCTCGGCCAGCACCGCCACCAGACCCTCGACGTCGCCCTCCCGGGTGGCGGCCAGGAAGCGCTCCAGGACCCGCTGGTGCTCGTCCCGCTCGACCGCCCGCCGGGGCCGCCCGGCCTCGACCCGCTTCCGGGCCCGGGCCACCAGCTGGCGGACCGCCGGCTCCGACCGGTCGAGCACGGCGGCCACCTCGGCGTAGCCGTAGCCGAACACCTCCCGCAGGAGGAACGCGGCCCGCTCGACCGGGCCCAGCGCCTCCAGCACCGAGAGCAGGGCGAACGACAGGCTGTCGGCCACCTCGGCGGCGGTGGCCCCGTCGCCGAGGGCCGAGGCGCTGACCGGCTCCGGCAGCCACGGCCCGAGGTACTCCTCCCGCCGGACCCGGGCCGATCGCAGGTGGTCGATCGACAGCCGGGTGGCGACGGTGGTGGTGAAGGCGTCGGGGTTGGCCAGCGGCTCCCGGTCGGCGGCGGCCACGACCCGCACCACCGCCTCCTGGGCCAGGTCCTCGGCCTCGGTCCGGCTGCCCACCATCCGGTAGGCCACGCCGGCGGCCACCTGCCGCAGGTGCCCGAGGTCGAGGTCGGCGCTCACAGCGGGGGAGCCTCCTTCCGCCCGGCGATGGCCAGGCGGTTCCAGACGTTGATGGCGGCGATGGCCACGACCAGGTTCCTCGCCCCCTCGGCACCGTGCTGGGCGACGGCCTCGTCCCAGACCGGGTCGGTCACGCCGTGCTCGTCGAGCCGGGTCACCTCGTCGGTCAGGGCCAGGGCGGCCCGCTCGGCGGGGCTGAAGAACGTCGACTCCCGCCACGTCGCCACCGCGACCAGCCGGCGCGGGTCCTCGCCCCGCTCGGTCAGCAGGTCGGTGGTGTGCATGTCGACGCAGAAGGCGCAGCCGTTGACGATCGACGCCCGCAGCTTGACCAGCTCGTAGAGGGTCCGGTCCGGGACGCCGCGCCGGGCCACCACCTCCAGTCCGGCGCCGGCCTTGAAGGCCTCGGGGATGTCGGTCTGCAGGTCGAATCGCATGTGAACCTCCTCGTTCGCATGGTCCGACGAGGCAGCCTCGCGCCCTGTGACAGGCCTAGAGGACGTTCTGCTCCAGCCAGGTGGCGACGCCGTCCTCGGCGTTGGTGCCGGTGACGTGGTCGGCGGCCTCGATCACCGTCGGGTGGGCGTCGCCCATGGCCACGCCGGTGCCGGCCCAGGCCAGCATCGGGAGGTCGTTGCGGGCGTCGCCGAAGGCCACGACCCGCTCGGGGGCGATGCCCCGCTCGTCGCACAGCAGGGCCAGCGTCGTGGCCTTGTCGACGCCGGGCGCCGAGACCTCGACCAGCTGGAGCCCGCCGCTGGCGGTGACCACGGCGATGTCGCCGATCGCCTCGGTGGCGGCGTCGATGTAGGCATCGCCCTCCGTGCCCGGGACCTTCATGAGGACCTTGGCCGCCGGCCGCACGACCAGCTCCTCGGCCGGGGCGACCTCCTCGCCGAGCAGGGCTCGGGGGATCGAGTCGGCCCAGGCCTGCTCCAGGCCGACGCCGTCGGCGAACTCGACGGCGAAGTAGCCGTCGGGGTGCAGCTCCCGCAGGCGCCGGACGCACTCCAGGGCCACGTCGGGGGCCATGGCCCGCTCGACCACGATCTCCTCGGTCTGCAGGTCGACCACCAGGGCGCCGTTGGAGCAGATGGCCAGGCCGGGCCCGAGTTCGAGGGCGTGGACCCAGCGGGGCGGGCGCCCGGTGACGGCGACGACCTCGACGCCCCGGCCCCGCAGCTCGTCGAGCACGGTGCGGGTGCGGTCGGTGATCGACCCGAGGTCGACGGCGCCGTCGTCGCCCGCCGCGGCCCGTCGCCGGAGCGGAGGCCGGAGCAGCGTGCCGTCGAGGTCCGACGCCACCAGCCCGATGTCGACCTTCATCGGTCGAAGACCGCCGATCCCGGCCCGGTGGGCCGGGCGGCAGCCCCCCGACCCGGTCGAGTTCCAGGACCGAGCCCGGCGGCGAAGCCGCCCTGGGCGGGGATGGGCCCGAGCCGGTCCGCTCGAACGCGACGGCGTCGGTCCTCCACTGGCTTCAGGCGGGGACGAGGGCCGGGAGGAGGTCGTCGTGGGCGACGAAGAGGCCGGAGGCGGGGGAGCAGCCGCCCAGGGCGTCGGCGGCCAGGACCACGGTGGCGGCGGTGTACGTCGACTGCTCGCCGCCGGGGAAGTGGTCCTCCTGCGGGTACACGGTGCCGGTCCAGTAGCGGCCGTCGGGCTCCCGGTACTGCTGGGCCCAGGCGAACAGCGTGTTGGCGGTGTCCTTCTCGCCCACGGCCAGGTGGGCCATGGCGCACTCGAGGGTCTCGGCCACGGTGACCCACGGGCGGTCGGACACGCAGCGCACGCCCCGGCCCTCCATCACGAAGGTGGGGTAGCGCTTGGCCAGGCGCTCCCGGCCGGCATCGCCCAGCAGGGCCCCGCCGAGGATCGGGTAGTACCAGTCCATCGCCCAGCGGTGCTTTGGGGCGAAGGCGTCGGGCTCGGTCCGGATCACGTGGGCCAGCCGGCTGGCGGCCTGGATCCAGTCGGGCCGCTCGTGGCCCAGCTCGCCGGCGATGGCGGCCGCGCAGCGGAGGCTGTGGCAGATGCTCGACGAGCCGGTCAGGAGGGCGAAGCTCCACGGCGTGCCGTCGGCGTGGCGGGCCCAGAGGATCTCGCCCCGCTCGGTCTGGAGGTCGAGGACGAAGCCGATGGCGGCGTCGACGACCGGCCACATCGTCTCGACGAAGCCCCGGTCGCCGGTCAGCAGCCAGTGGTGCCAGACGCCGGCGGCCACGTAGGCGATGACGTTGGCGTCGAGCTTGTCCTGCTCGACCGAGTCCTCCAGGTAGTACTGGTGCCACGACCCGTCGGGGCGCTGGAGGTCGACCAGCCACTGGTAGGCCCGCTCGGCCTCGGCGACGCGGTCGCCCAGGGCCAGGGCCATGGCCGCCTCGACGTGGTTCCACGGGTCGGCGTGGCCACCGGGGAACCAGGGGATCATGCCGTTGGGCAGCTGCCAGGCGGCGATGGCGTCGACGGTCTCCTGGATCTCGCCGCTCGTGACGAGCCCCGGGACCTCAGGCGCCGGCACCGACGAGCTCCTTGGCGGCGACGGGCTTGCGGGCGTACACGACGAGGCTCTTCCCGAGCACCGGGTTGAGGGCCTTCTCGGTCCAGCGGGTCAGCTTGGGCGCCGAGGTGATGTCCCACACCAGGAGGCGGTGGTACGCCTTCACCAGCGGGTGGTCGTCGTTGGTGGGCCCGACCGCGCACTTCAGCCACCAGTACGGCGAGTGGAGGGCGTGGGCGTGGTGGCTGTCGCCGGGGCGGAGGCCGGCGTCGCGCATCTTCTTGCGCAGCTCGGGCTCGCCGAAGATGCGGACGTGGCCGCCCTCGACGAACGGGGCGTGGTACTCGTCGGACAGGGCCCAGCAGACCTTCTCGGGGAACCAGGTCGGCACGGTGGCGGCGAGCCGCCCGCCGGGCTTGAGGATGCGGAACAGCTCGCGCAGGGCGGCACTGTCGTCGGGGATGTGCTCGAGCACCTCGGAGCAGATGATGCGGTCGAAGGTGTCGTCGGGGAACGGGAGGCGGGTGCCGTCGCCGTTCACCGCCGCGCCGAGCGTCGGGTGGCCGCCGGCGGGACCGGCCTCGCCGGCCTCGGCCATGGCGCCGAACAGGTCGCGCACCTCGGGCAGCTCGCCGAAGCCGTAGTCGAGGGCGACGACGCGGGCGCCGCGCCGGAAGGCCTCGAAGGCGTGGCGCCCGGCGCCGGCCCCCATGTCCAGCACCAGGTCGCCCGGCCGCAGGCCCAGGCGGGTGTAGTCGACGGTGAGCACTAGTCCTCTTCGAGCCGGGCGCGGTACTGCTCGACGGTGCGCTCGGCGGTGTGGCGCCAGCTCCACTGCGACTTGACCCGGTCACGGCCGCCGGCGCCGACCTTCTTCCGGACGCCGGGGTGGTCGAGGGCCCAGGCGATCTTGGCGGCCAGGGCCTCGGCGTCGCCGGGCGGCACGAGCAGGGCGGTCTCGCCGTCGGGCCCGACGACCTCGGGCAGGGCCCCGCCGGTGGTGGCCACGACGGGCACGCCGCACGACATCGCCTCGATGGCCGGGAGCGAGAAGCCCTCGTAGAGCGACGGGACGACCGCCAGCTCGGCCTCGCTGTACAGCTCGACGATGCGCTGGTCGGGCACGCCGGTGACCCACTCGATGTGGTCGGTCAGGCCGAGCCGGTCGATCGTCTCGGCCGACTTGCCGCCCTCCTTCTTGCGCCCGATCACCGTGAGGTGCATCTCGGGCCGCTCGACGCGCAGCTTGGCCAGCGCCTCCAGCAGGAACGACAGGCCCTTCATGGCCACATCCGCGCTGGCGGTGGTGATCAGGCGGCCGGGGACGCGCTCGACGCCGGGGACCGGCTTGAACAGGTCCGGGTCGACGCCCACCGGCACGACGTGCATCCGGTCGGGCGAGACCTTGTGGTCCTTGGCGATGTCGGCGAAGGAGTTCTCCGACACGGTGATGACCCGCTTGAGGCGGCGGGCCACCTCGGTCTGCATGCGGGTGAAGCCGTACCAGCGGGCCTTGGTGATCTTCTGGTACAGGCCCTGGGCGTGCTCGATCTCGAGCCGGCGGTCGACCGTGATCGGGTGGTGGATCGTGGCGATCAGCGGGATGCCGAGGATCTTCTCGACACCGAGGAGGCCGTAGCCCAGGCTCTGGTTGTCGTGCACCAGGTCGAAGTCGTCGCGGCGGCCGGCGAGGGCCTGGAAGACCCGCACCGAGAAGGCCAGCGGCTCGGGGAAGGTGCCGGTGGAGAACGACGTGACCTCGACCAGGTCGGCCAGGCTCTTGAGCTCCCACACGCCCGGCATCCGCATGGGGAAGTGGTCGTTGTAGATGTCGAGGCTGTCCAGCTTGTGGAGCGGCACCCGCTCGTCCAGCTCCGGGTGCGGCTGGCCCGAGAACACCTCGACGTGGTGCCCGAGGTCGACCAGCGCCTTGGCCAGGTGGCGGACGTAGATCCCCTGGCCCCCGACGTGGGGCTTCCCCCGGTAGGTGAGCAGGGCGATCCGGAGGCTGCGGTCGTCGGTCCCCATGAGGGCGCAAGCCTCCCCCGTGGTTGACCGACCGGTCAAAAGACGCCGGTCACACCGTTCTGTCAGTCCTGGTCCCCCGAGGCGGGGGACCAGGACTGACAGAACGGGGGTTCAGCCGATCAGGCGGCCGACGGTGTAGATGACCAGGCCGGCCAGGCCGCCGACGACGGTGCCGTTGATCCGGATGAACTGGAGGTCCCGCCCGACCTGGAGCTCGATGCGGGCGGTGGCCTCGGTCGAGTCCCAGCGGGCGACGGTGGAGGCGATCACCTCGCCCACCTCGCCCTTCGACCGCTCGACCACCTCGACCGCGGTCGAGGCCACCCAGCCGTCGACCCGGGCCTGGAGGGTCGGGTCGGTCCGCAGCCGCTCGCCCAGCCCGTCCACGGCGGCGACGAGCCGGCGGCGCAGGTCGGACTCGGGGTCGTCGTCGTGGGCGAGGAGCGAGGCCTTGATGTCGGCCCACATCGTCGAGGACCACTCCCGCACGGCCGGGTGGTCGATCAGCTCCTCCTTGAGCTGGTCGGCCCGGGCCCGCATGGAGGGCGACCGGGCCAGCTGGTCGGCCAGGGTGACGAGGCGCTCGTCGAAGGTCGCCCGCATCGGGTGCTCCGGGTCGTCGGCCACCTCCTGCAGGAACCGCTGCACGCCGGTGTGGACCCGGTCGAAGATCCGGTTGTCGAAGCGGTCGGGGACCCACCACGGCGTCTCGGCCTCCAGCCGGGACCGGAGCACGTCCTCGTTGTCGCGCACGGCGTCGCCGACCCGGCGGAGCAGGACCGACAGCACCTCCTGGTGGCGACCGTCGGCCACCGCCAGGCCGAGGGCCCGGGAGAGGATCGGGCCGGCCTCGATCGCCCGCACCCGGGTGGCCACCGCCGTCTCCAGCGTGTCCTGGACGTCCTCGTCCTTGAGCGTGTCGAGGGTGGTGCGGAGGACGCCACCGAGCTGGTCGGCCACCCGCTCGGGGTTGCCCGGCTCGCCCAGCCACTCGCCGAGCCGGGTCGACAGGCTCACGCCGGCGAGGCGCTCCTCGACCACCGCCTTGGTCAGGAAGTTCTGCTGGACGAAGGTGCCGAGGCCGCGGCCGATGTCGTCCTTGCGGTTCGGGATGATCGCGGTGTGGGGGATGGGGATGCCGAGCGGGTGGCGGAACAGCGCCGTCACCGCGAACCAGTCGGCGATGGCGCCGACCATGGCCGCCTCGGCGGTGGCCCGCACGTAGCCCAGCCAGCTGGCGTCCTCCTCCAGCACCCGGGTCACGAGGAAGACGACCGTGGCCGCCACCAGCAGCCCGGTGGCGGTCCGCTTCATGCGGCGGAGGTCCTGCCGCCGCTGCTCCTCGTCCTCGGCTGCGGTGGGGAGCGCCATGGACGTCGAGGCTAGAGGTGGCCGCGGGAGGTCGGTCCGGTACCGCCAGACCTCTCCTCGGCGGGGCCTCGGAGATACCGAACCGTCCCTCCGGGTCGCCTCGCCTGGCGGCTCGGCTCCTAAGGTCCCCGCCGATGCCCTCGGTGCTGCGGACGCTCACGGGTCGACGGGGGCTCCTGGTCGCCGCCGTGGCCGTCGTCGTGCTGGTGGCCGCGGCCGTCGTGGTCGTCGTCGTGACCGGCGACGAGGCCCGCCCGCTCCCGCCCACGGCCAAGAGCGTCGTCGTGATCATGACCGACGACCAGACCCTCGCCTCGCTGGCGACCATGCCCCACACCCAGGAGCTGCTGGTCGAGCAGGGGACGACCTACACCACCGCGCTGGCCAGCTTCCCCAACTGCTGCCCGTCCCGGGCGACCTACCTCTCGGGCCAGTACGCCCACACCACCGGTGTGCTCGACAACGTCGGCCCGCACGGCGGCGTGACCACCTTCGACGCCAGCGACGCCCTGCCCGTCGCCCTGGAGCGGGCCGGCTACGACACGATCCACATCGGCAAGTACCTCAACGGCTGGGGCGCCTTCGGCGACTTCGAGCCCCCGCCCGGGTGGACCCGGTGGATCGGCCTGATCGACCCGACGACGTACCGGTACCACGGCTACTCGCTGTCCTACGACGGCGAGGAGGTGGTGGTGCCCGACGACGAGGAGCACTACCAGACCGACTTCCTGGCCGATGAGGTGGTGGCCGAGATCGAGGCCCGCGAGGGCGACGAGCGTCCGTTCTTCCTCTCGTTCACGCCGCTGGCCCCGCACTCCGAGACGCCCGAGGTCGCCGCCGGGCGCCAGGGCGAGACCGGCTTCCCCACGCCGGTCGCCCCCGATCGGTACGCCGACGCCTTCGCCGACGACCTCCCGGAGCGGCCGGCCTCCTACGACGAGGAGGACGTGGGTGACAAGCCGATCGGCCTGCGCCGGCCGCCGCTGTCGGCCGCCAGCGAGGAGTACATCGAGCGCTACCAGGTGGCCGAGCTGGGCGCCCTGGCCGGGGTCGACGACGCCGTCGAGCGGATCGTCGGCGCCCTGGAGGACACCGGCCGGCTCGACGACACGGTCATCGTCTTCACCAGCGACAACGGCCTGATGCACGGCGAGCACCGCTTCGTCAGCGGCAAGTTCTTCCTCTACGAGCCGTCGGTGCGGGTGCCCCTCGTCGTCCGGGGGCCGGGCTTCCTCGCCGGTGCCGAGATCGCCACGCCGGTGGGCAACATCGACCTGGCCCCGACCATCGCCGAGGTGACCCGCGTGCCCCTGCTCGACCCGCCCGACGGCGTCAGCCTGCTCGACCGCTCGATCCTCCGCGGCGCCGATCGGGCGGTCCTGCTGGAGAACTTCCACGGCGGCGAGCCCAACGACACCGGCGTGCGCACCGCCCGTTGGACGCTGATCACCCACACCTCGGGCGAGCGGGAGCTGTACGACATGGTCGCCGACCCCGATCAGCTGGAGAGCCGGGCCGGCGACCCCGAGCTGGCCGCCGTCGAGCGAGCGCTGGTCGGGCTGCTGGGCACGCTGCAGGAGTGCCGGGCGTCGGGCTGCACGGTCGAGGTGCCGGCCGTGCTGCGGGAGGAGACGCCGTGAGGGGGCTGGTCCAGCGGGTGGCCCGGGCCCGGGTCGTCGTCGAGGACGAGGAGGTCGGCGCCGTCGGGCGGGGCCTGTGCGTGCTGGTCGGGGTCACCCACGACGACACGCCGGCGCAGGCCCGCAAGCTGGCCGAGAAGGTCTGGCACCTGCGGGTGTTCGACGACGGGGAGGGGGCCATGAACCTCTCGCTGGCCGACGTCGGCGGCGAGGTCCTCGTCGTCTCGCAGTTCACCCTCTACGGCGCCACCGAGCGGGGCCGGCGCCCGTCGTGGATCGCCGCCGCCCGCCCCGAGCAGGCCGAGCCGCTCGTCGAGGCGGTCGTCACCGCCCTGCGGGACCTGGGCGCCACCGTCGCCACCGGCCGCTTCCGCACCCACATGCAGGTGGAGCTGGTCAACGACGGCCCCGTCACCCTCCTGCTCGAGGTCTAGGCGGCGTTCGGGCGACGGGCGCGGCGGTCGAAGGCGTTGGCGGCGAGGACGAGGGCCACCGCCAGGAGGAAGGGCGGCCAGGGGCCCCAGACCATGTAGAGGGTGCGGCCGCTGCGGTAGGGGATCTCGCGGACCTCGACCCGGCGCTCGCTCACCGCGCTGCGCTCGTGGACGGTGCCGATGTCCGACACGAAGGCGCTGAAGCCGGTGGGGGCGACCTGCACCACCCAGCGCCCCGTCTCCAGCGCCCGCAGCCGGCTCGACGCGATCTGCTGCGACTGCACGAGCGTGCCCCGGTAGCTGGAGCCGTTGGTCGGGTTGAGCAGCACCCGGGCGGTGCGGCCCGAGCCGTTGACCGCGTCCCGGCCCCGGTCGCCGAAGAAGACCTCCCACGAGATGACCACGCCGAGCCGGCCGACCGGCGTCTCCAGCGTGTTCTGCTGGCGCCCGACGATGGCGTCCTTGCCCGGGAGGGCGTCGCCGGCGATCGGTTCGAGGACGCCCCGGAGGGGGACGTACTCCCCGAAGGGCACCCGCCGGACCTTGTCGTAGCGGGCGACGACCCGGCCGTCGACGTCCCAGACGATGGCGGCGTTGGTGAAGTGCTCCTTGCCGGCGCTCTCGACCACGCCGGCGATGATCGGCGTCTCCAGCTCCTCGGCCAGGGCGGCCAGCTCCCGGCCCTCGCGGACGGTCTCGATGGGCCCGTCGACGTTGACCACGTTCTCGGGCCAGACGATCAGGTCGGCCTCGCCCGGCTCCAGCTGCCGGGTCGCCTCGTAGTGGGCGAGGAAGACCTCGCGGTCGTCGGTCTCCTCGTCGACCGTCCCCTGCTCGCCGCCGCCCTGGACGTAGGCGATCACCGCCTCGGAGCCGGAGAGCTCGCCCCGGGGAGCCACCGCGGCGCCGCCGACGGCCACCAGCACGATGGCCAGGAGGGCCAGCGCCGGGGTCCACGCCCGGCGGGTGGCGGCGGCCAGGGCCATGCCGGCGGCGACGGTGACCAGCCCGACGAGCAGCACGCCGCCGACCCGGGCGAGGGGCCCGAGCGGTCCGGCGACCTGGCCCATGGCCAGCTCGGAGAGGGGCACGCCGCCGAAGGGGAAGCGGCCCTTGATCGCCTCGAAGGCGATCCAGGCGCCGGGGAGGCCGAGCCACCGCCAGCGGCTCGACGGCACAGCCGCCACGGTCCCCCCGAGGAGGGCGCCGAAGGCCACGACCTCGATGACGTAGCCGGGGGCGGTGAAGGCGGCCATCCACGCCGTCGACGGGGCCAGCAGGCCCACACCGGTGAGCCAGGCCCGCCGGAAGCGGACGATCCGCCGGCTGTCGGCCACGACCCGGTCGAACAGGGCCAGGCCGACGGGGGCGAGGGGCCACCACCCCCAGGGGGGCAGCGAGAGGGCGACGAGCACCCCGGCCGCCAGCGCCGCCAACGCCGGGAGGAACCGTCGTGGTCCCTCCGTCCGGTCCGCCGCCTGCGGCGTGTCCTCGTCGTCCATCCGGCGGAGGAGTCTGCCTCAGACAGGGCTCCCGACCGCAGTCGATCCGCCCCCCTCGCACACGGGGAGCGGATCGGAGCGCCGGCGTCGTTGCGGGCGCAGGTGCGGTCGGTGGGGGTCAGTACCCCATGTGCTTGCGGAGCTGCTGGCCGACGACCATCGACTTGCCCATGCGGTCGATCCACACGGGGAAGGCGGCCTTCACGTCGGCGGCGGGGATGCCGTACATCTCCTCGACCAGGGCGGCCATGCCGTCCTCGTCGGTGATGCCCCGGCGCTGGGCCTCGGCGGCCGACTTGCCGTAGATCTCCAGGCTGACGCCGTTGACGGGCTGGAGCATGGGGTCGTCCTCGGACAGGGGCTTGGTCGACGGGCCCCCGAAGGCGGCCGGGTCGGCGGCGATCGGGCCCATGCCCTTGACGCCGATCATGCCGGGCTGCTGCGCCGCAGCCTGCTGCTGGTTGTAAGCGACGGCCATCTCGCCGGCGTTGGCGGCGTCCTGCATGCCCTTCTTGGCCTTCGAGAACAGTCCCATGTCTTCGATCTCCTCGTGCGGGGGTTCGTGCCGCACCGTTGCGGCGAGGACCATGGGACCACTCATCGCCCCCGGCGACTTGAGCGGTGACTACGCAACGCTCCGGGGGAGGCCCCCCAGGCACCGCTCAGCAGGCGTTCGAGGCGGGGATCAGCGACCGCTGAGCCGGGCGAGGGTGCGATCGGCGGCGGCCTCGCCGCTGGCCACCGCAGCGGGGATGCCCACGCCGCGCAGGTGCATGCCGGCCACGACGACCTGGGGGGCGTCGCGCCCGACGGCGGCCTCCATGGCCGCGACCCGGTCGAGGTGGCCGGGCCGGTACTGGGGGAAGGCCAGCGGGTACCGGTGCAGCGAGGTGGCGGTGGGGGTGCCGCGCAGGTCGAGGAGGGGGCCGAGGTCCTCGACGACCCGGGCGACCAGAACGTCGTCGTCGAGCTCGAGCGCGCCCTGCTCGCCGTCGCGGCCCACCGCCGCCCGGACGATCTCGGTGCCGTCGCCCCGCTCGGGGGCCAGGTGCGCCCACTTCTGCGAGGTCCAGGAGCAGGCGGTGACCAGGCGGCCCTCGGTGCGGGGGACGAGGACGCCGCTGCCGTCGAGCGGCCGGCCCAGGTCCGACGGGCGGACGGCGAGGCGGACGAAGGCGACCGAGACGTGGTGCACGCCGGCCAGCAGGCCGCGGGCGTCGGGGGAGACCGAGCCGACGATCTCGGCCGCCGTCAGCCCCGAGGTGGCGACGACGATGCCGTCGGCGGCGATGGTGGTGCCGTCGGACAGGCCGACCATCCCGCCCCGGCCGAGCGACGACAGGGCGGTGCCGAGCCGCAGGTCGACGTAGCCGGTCATGCGGGCGGCGTGGGCGACGGACTGGACGAGGCGGACCATGCCGCCGGCGGGGGAGGCGAAGATCGGGGCGTCGGGGTCGGCTCCGCCGGCCCGGCCCCGCTCGACCTGGGCCCGGCAGGCCTCGATCAGCGAGGCGTGGGCCGGGTCGCGCCAGGCGGCGTTGAGCTGGGGGGCGACGGCGGCCAGGCTCAGCTTGGCCGTGTTGCCGGCGCTGATCCCGCCGACGAGCGGGTCGACCAGCCGCTCCAGGGCCTCGCCGCCGAGCCGCCCGCCGACCGCCTCGGCGATCGAGACGTCGTGGCCCGGCTCCAGCCCGGCCGGGTCGACGAGGTCGCGGCGCAGCCGGGCCAGCCCGTCGGGGGAGAGGAGGCGGAGGGCCTCGACCTCGTCGGGGTCGGTGGGGACGCCGAGCAGGTGGGCGGGGAGGCGGTGCAGGGCGCCGTGGAGCCAGACCCGGGCGTCGCGCCGGGCCGGGCTGACGAGGTCGTCGGTGAGCCCGACCCGCACGGCCAGGTCGAGGGCGGCCGGGGTGCGGACGAGGAAGGCGTCGGCGCCCTCGTCCACCATCCGCCCGGCGAAGGGGGAGGAGTGGATCAGCCCGCCGATGCGGTCGGCCGGGTCGACGACCACGACCTCGACGCCCGCCGCGCCCAGGCGCAGGGCGGCGGCCAGCCCGGTGATCCCGGCCCCGGCGACGACGACGGTGGGCATCGCCTAGGCCCCCAGCCCGGCGGCGGTGGCGACGATGCGATCGGCCAGGGCGCCCATCACCGCCGGGTCGGCGTCGACCGTGCGGGTGCGGGCGAAGGCCAGGCCCACCTCGTCGGCCACCGCCCGGGCCTCGATGTCGAGGTCGTAGCCGACCTCCAGGTGGTCGGTGACGAAGCCCTGGGCGCAGACGAGCACGCCCTCGCTGCGCCCCGTCCCGGCCAGGTCCCTGATCACCTGGAGGACGTCGGGGCCGCGCCAGGGCTCGGGGGTGGCGCCGGCGCTCTGCCAGGCCAGGCCGAAGCCGGCCCACGTCGCCAGCCCGGCCCGGCGGGCGATCAGCCGGGCGCTGCGGGCCAGCTCGGCCGGGTACGGGTCGCCGACCAGCACCCGCTCGGGGAGCGAGTGGGCGGTGAACAGGACCTTCGTCCTCTCGGGCATCTCGGCCAGGGCGTCGCGCACCGCGGTGGCGGTGAAGGCCTGCCAGGCGTCGAGGTCGCTCCACCGGTCGATGCCGACGGCCCGGCCGCCGTGGCCCTCGACGGCCTCGGCCAGCCGGCGCTGGTACTCGCCCACGCTGAAGCCGCTGTAGTGCGGGGCCAGGACGAGGCCGACGACGTCGGTGATGCCCTCGGCGGCCAGGGTCTCGGCGGCGTCCTCGACGAACGGGGCGGCGTGCTTCTGGCCCAGGGTGACGACGTACTCGTCGCCGAGGGCGGCCGAGATGGCGGCGACCTGGGCGCGGGTGCGCTCGGCCATGGTGGAGGTGCCGCCCAGGGCGTCGTAGCGGCGCTGGAGGTCGGCCAGCTGCTCGGGGGACGGCGGTCGGCCCCGGCGGATGTGGGTGTAGTACGGCTCGACGTTGGCGGGGGAGGCCGGCGTCCCGTACGCCATGACCACGACGCCGACGGTCACGGCGCCGTCTCCAGCAGGGACGGCTGGGCGTCGGCCCGGCCCTCCTCGTGGACGAGGGCGACGACCTGCTCCAGCACCTTCGGGTCGGTCTCGGGCAGCACCCCGTGGCCCAGGTTGAAGATGTGCCCGGCGTGGCCGTCGTTGCGGCGCAGCACGTCACGGGCCCCCTCCAGGGCGACCTCGGCGCCGGCCACGACGAGGGCGGGGTCGAGGTTCCCCTGCAGCACCGCGTCGGGGCCGAGACGGCGGCGGGCGGCGTCGAGCGGCACCCGCCAGTCCACGCCGACGACGTCGGCCCCGGCCTGCTGCATCAGCGGCAGCAGCTCGCCGGTGCTGACGCCGAAGTGGATGCGGGGCACGCCCAGGTCGGCCACGCCGGCCAGGACCTTGGCGCTGTGGGGCATGACGAAGCGCTCGTAGTCCGGCGGGTTCAGGGCACCGGCCCACGAGTCGAACAGCTGCACAGCCGAGGCGCCCGCCGCCACCTGGGCGCGGAGCGAGGCGATGGCCTGGTCGGCCAGCCGGTCCATCAGCTCGTCCCACAGCGCCCGGTCGGTGTGCATCAGCGCCTTGGTCTTGGTCCACGTGCGGGTCGGGGCCCCCTCGACCAGGTAGCTGGCCACGGTGAAGGGGGCGCCGGCGAAGCCGATCAGGGGCACGTCGCCCAGCTCGACCACCAGGTTGGCCACCGTCTCCAGGACGTAGGGCAGGTCGACCACCGGCTCGAGCGGGCGCAGCCGGTCGAGGTCGGCCTCCGAGGCGAAGGGGTGCTCGACCACCGGGCCCACGCCGGGCTTGACGTCGACCCCGAAGCCGATGGCGGCCACCGGCGTGACGATGTCGGAGTAGAGGATGGCGGCGTCGACCCCGTAGCGGCGGACCGGCTGGAGGGTGATCTCGGTGGCCAGGTCCGGGGTGCGGATGGCGTCGAGGATCGAGCCCTCGCCGCGGATCTTGCGGTACTCGGGCAGCGAGCGGCCGGCCTGGCGCATGAACCAGACGGGCACCGTCGGGCCCGGCTCCCCTCGGCAGGCGCGGAGGAACGGGGCGTCGGGGGAGGGGGGCACGGCCTCCGAGGGTACGTGCTCGGGTGGGCAGATCGACCAGCCCGCACCCGGCGGATCGGGGGTACAGTGGTCGACCCTTCGCCCACGCTCCGCGCGGGCCCGGACCACCAGGGGATCTGAGTCCTGCACCCCGAGCTCGAGGCCGAGCAGGCCTACATCGACTACGCCTACGAGTGCCTCGCCGCGGCGCGGGAGCGGGCGACGACGCTCCAGTCCATGGTCGAGGTCGGGCGGGGTGGCACCGAGCAGGCGCGCTTCGAGCGCGAGGTCATCTTCGACACGATCGCCCAGCGGCTCGGCCAGCTCCACCTGGGCGACGCCTCGCTCGTCTTCGGGCGCATCGACACCGAGCCGCCGGTCGCCGCCACGAACGGCAACGGCCCGCACCCCGAGCCGGCCACCGGCGAGGCGTACTACATCGGTCGTGTCGCGGTGGCCGACCCCAGCCAGGAGGTCGTCGTCGTCGACTGGCGGGCGCCGATCGCCGAGCCCTTCTACCGGGCCACCGGTCGCTCCTCGATGGGCCTGGCCCGGCGCCGCCACTTCGCCACCCGCGGGCGCTCGCTGCTCGACATCGAGGACGAGCTGTTCGGCGACCGGGCCCTCGGCCTCGGCGGCGACGACGGCATCCAGGGCCACGGCGCCCTGATCGCGGCGCTGGAGACCGCCCGCTCGGGCCGGCTCGGCGACATCGTCGCCACCATCCAGGGCGAGCAGGACGAGATCATCCGGGCCCCGATGCCCGGCGTCCTCGTCGTCCAGGGCGGCCCCGGGACGGGCAAGACGGTCGTCGCCCTCCACCGCGCCGCCTACCTCCTCTACACGCACCGCTTCCCACTGGAGGACCAGGGCGTCCTCGTCATCGGGCCCAACCGGCTGTTCCTCGGCTACATCGAGCAGGTGCTGCCGTCGCTGGGCGAGGCGGGGGTCGAGCTGGCGGTGCTGGGCGACCTGATCGACGCGGTCCGGGTGCGTGACCGCGACACGCCGGCGGCGGCCCGGGTCAAGGGCGACGCCCGCATGGTCAAGGTGCTGGCCAAGGCGGTCCGGGACCGCAAGCGCCCGCTGCGCCAGGACCTGGTCGTCGGCTACGGGCTCACCCGGCTGCGGGTCAGCGTCGGCGCCTCCGAGCGGATCGTGGCCGACGCCCGGCGCCGGGCCCGCCACCACAACGGCGGCCGCCGCTTCGTCGAGGCCGGGCTGTACGAGGCCCTGGCGGCCAGCAGCCGCTCGCCCCTCGACGCCGGGGAGGTCCGCAGCCGGCTCCGCAACGACCCCCTCGTCCGCGAGGCGCTGGAGCGGATGTGGCCGGTGCTGACCCCGGCCGAGCTGCTCCACGACCTGTACGGCTCCAAGGGGCTGATCGACCTGGCCGGTCGCCAGCACCTCTCCGAAGCCGAGCGGGCCGCGCTGCACCGGCCCCGGTCCGAGACGGTCGAGGCGGTCGTCTGGCGGACCGACGACGTCCCGCTGCTCGACGAGGCCCGGGCCCTGCTCGGCGCCACGCCCCGGGCCAAGAGGCACGGCGACACCGACGAGGTCCGGACCTACGGCCACATCGTCGTCGACGAGGCCCAGGACCTCTCGCCCATGCAGCTGCGGATGCTCGGACGCCGCTCGCTCAACGGCTCGATGACGATCGTCGGCGACATCGCCCAGTCCACCGGCGCCTGGGCCCACGCCGACTGGGACGAGATCCTCGACCTGCTGCCGCAGCGGCGCGAGCCCCGCCGGGCCGAGCTCACCGTCGGCTACCGCATCCCCGCCCCCAACATGGACCTGGCCGCCCGGGTGCTGGTCGAGGCCGCCCCCGAGCTCCAGCCGCCCCGCTCGGTCCGCCAGGACGGACGCCCGCCACGGGTCGTGCCGGCCGGCGCCGTCGACGGCGGCCTGGCCGCGACCGGGCTGGCGGCCACGGTGCTGCGGATCACGCAGGAGGAGGTCGAGGCGGTCGGCACCGGCAACGTCGCCGTCATCGCCCCCGCCTCGCTGGTCGAGGTGCTGTCGGAGACCTTCACCGCCGGCGGTGTCGAGCACGGCGTGGCCACCCAGGCCGGGCTGGCCCACCAGGTCACCATCGTCCCCGTCGGCATGGTCAAGGGGCTCGAGCTCGACGCCACCGTCGTGGTCGAGCCGGCCGCCATCCTCGCCGAGGAGCCGCAGCCGATGCGCTCGCTCTACGTCGCCCTGACCCGCGCCACCAAGCTGCTGACCATCGTCCACGCCCGCCCCCTCCCGCCGGTGCTCGAGCCCGATCCGCTGGCCTCGTCGGCCTAGCAGCCGGCTCCGGCGACCCGCCGGGTGGGTCACCCCGGGTGGTGGACCCCCTCCCCAGGGTTGACGACCCAGCAGCCCCGATGGGGCATGCTGTGCGCCGCAGGAAGGGCTCTCGCGTCGCCCTCACCGGCAGACCCGAACCCGCAATCCCTCCGACCCGAAGGCAGACGCCATGAGCTACCCCCCGCCCCCACCCCCGCCCCCCGGTGGCGATCCGGGCAACCAGCCCACGCAGGCGTTCCCGCCCCAGGGCACCCCGGCCCCCGGCGGCTACCCCCCTCCCGGTGGCGGCTTCCCGCCCCCCGGCCCGCCCACGGGTGGCGGCTTCCCGCCCCCCGGTGGCCCGCCGCCCGGCGGTGGCTTCCCGCCCCCCGGCGGTGGCGGCTTCCAGCCCCCGCCCCCGGCCAAGAAGGGCGGCTCGGGTGTGATCATCGGCGTGGCCGCCGTGATCATCATCGCCATCCTGGCCGCCGGCATCGGCGTCTTCGTCGTGACCAGCGGTGGTGACGACGACGAGAAGTCCGACGACACCACGACCACGACCGAGGCCGGTGGCGACGACGAGACCACCACGACCGCCGGTGGCGACGACACCACGACGACCGAGGGTGGCGACGACACGACCACCACCACCGAGGCCCCGGACGACACCACCACGACCGAGTCGATGGACACCGGCCAGGAGATCTCCGGGTTCATCCCCGAGGAGGGCTCCGAGACCATCGACGTCACGATCCAGCCCGGCACGACCAGCACGCTGACCGTGACCCCGGACTCCGGCTTCGACATCGTCATCGCCGTCACCGGCCCGGGTCAGACCGGTGAGGACATCGACGACGGCCTGTCCGGCGACCCCGAGCAGATCACCCTCAGCGAGGGCGAGTACGTCGTCACGGTGTCCGGCTGGCTGGGCGCCTCGGGTGGCTACGTCGCCCGCCTGAGCTAGCCCGACCGCTCCGACCATGACCGCCGCCGGCGCCGTCCCTCGGACGGCGCCGGCGCGCGTCCGGGCCGCTCTCCGGCAGGCGCCTGGATGATCGATCCCCCGACGAGCCCAGGAGGCTGACGTGAGTGACGACGACACGGGCGCGACGTCGTCCCCCTGGGGCCGCTCCCGCCGCACCCCCGGCCAGCCGACCCCCGCTCCCGGCTCGCCGGGCTCCGGCGCCGACCCCGCCTCCGGCACCCCCGCCCCTCCTTCCGCCCCCCCGAGCGGCACCCCCGCCCCACCGCCGGGGCCCGCCGGCCCGCCGAGTGGCTCCCCGGGCCAGCCCTCCGGCACCCCGGCTCCGCCCTCGGGCCAGCCCTACGGAACGCCGTCGGACCCGTCGGGGGCGTCGGGCCCGTTCGCCGTCCCGGGCACCCCGGCGCCGCCGCCGTTCTCGCTCGACAAGGCTCCCGAGCCGCCGGCGACCACGGTCACGCCGGCCGCCCAGTGGGCGCCGCCCCCGACCCCCGCCCCGGGCTACGGCTACGGCGCCCCGCCGCCCGGCTACCCGCCGGGGGGCTACCCGCCGGCCGGCCCGGCCAAGAAGGGCTCCGGCGGGGTGATCGTCCTGCTGGCCGTGGGCGTGGTCCTGCTGCTGCTCGTCGGTGCGATCGTGGCCCTGGTGGCCCTCTCGGGTGGCGACGACGACGCCGACGAGGCCTCCGACCGCGACGCCACCACCGTCTCGGTCCCCGCCACCCCTTCCACCGACGGCCCCTCGTCGACCGAGCTGACCGACCCGACCGTGCCGCCCGAGACCGAGCCGCCGGTCACCGAGGTGCCCCCGAGCAGCACGCCGACCCCGACGCTCCCCGGCGCCGGCACCCTCGCCCCGCCCGACGGCTTCCCCGACCCGCCTGGCGCCCGGGAGAGCATCACCGGTGGCATCGAGGTGCCCGGCATGACCGCCGCCGAGGTGGGCCAGTTCTACGAGGACGGCCTGCCCGGCGCGGGCTACACGGTCGACCGGGTCGACGACCTCAACGGCATCGTCGCCATCACCGTCTCCGGCCCGGACACCGGCGTCCTGTCGATCACGTCCTTCGCCGGCCTGCCCACGACGGTCATCTGGACCGCCCTCTGACCGATCCGGGTTGGCATCGCCCGAGGCGCCCCGATAGGGTCCTCAGTCCGCCGCGGGGTGGAGCAGTCTGGTAGCTCGTCGGGCTCATAACCCGAAGGTCGCAGGTTCAAATCCTGCCCCCGCCACCATCGAAACCGCAGGTCAGGCCCCACTCGTCGGAGTGGGGCCTTCTGCTTTCTCGGCAGGTCCCCGCTGTTCCTTCCTGCCGTCCGGCTCCTCTACCAGGCGGGTCGGGGGTCGATGGCTGGGCGGCCGGTGCGCTGACCAGGACTTCTTCACCGATCGGCGCTTGTTGTGTGTCGTTCACGGCGTGACCTTCGGGGTCGTATCCCGAAGATGACGGTCAGCCGAGACGATGGGGCATGGCCCAGAGGAAGACGTTGACCCAACGGCAGAGATGTGACGGCGAAGGACCTCAGGCCCTTCCTCGAATGAGGGAGCGCCTACGGCCGGTCGCTTGAGTGGCCGCTGGGGCTGACCACGGACAAGCCTTGGCAGAGAGTCTGGTGTCTGAGCACCTCGCGTTCCAGCGTTGGCCCACCACTTTGACCCTCGCCAACGACGTCGTTGGACACCGAGCCACACAGACCGAGAAGAGTCGATCTACAGATCCCAAAGGCAGGCTGTCACACCCGATGGGTATCGTCTGCGGGGGAGGAGGACCCTTCATGGCCGACGAGCCCGCGACTGAGGTTTCAGGCTCAGATGACGGTTCTGACGCGCCTCGACCAGTGTCGTCGGGTCCGATCGGCCAGGTCGACCTCGATGGCCGGCCGACCGACCATGAGCTCGTAACGGAACTCGCCGCTGGCCACTTCGACCCTGCTCCCGGGCTGCGAGACGAGTCCCGGTCTCGTCGCGTCCGAGCATTGCTGTGCACCGCGCCTCTGCACGAGCTACAGGCCAGCCGGGCCCAGAGAGGCGGGATCTTCCCGGACCTTGATTGCTATGACCTGGCCCTGGGCGCGATCGACTTCGTCGTCGACAAGATGGGCTTCGACACCGGTGCCGACCCCGAGCAGGTCGTCATCCACATCTTCGACGAGATCTGCGACTGGGCGCCCGACGCCGACACCGATGAGGCTGAAGCCGCTGCTCGAGCCATCAACGAAGTCTTGATCCGGCCGCAGCGCGGCACCTACAGCGACGCCGACGACCCGACTCGCCGGCCATTCGACTTCGCGCTGCTCCGCGAGGCTCCTGCCCCCGAAGGCATTCGTGTCGTGGCCACCGACGAGGCCATCAACGTGCTCGTCGGTGCGCTCGACACCGACATCGCCTCGGCCGTCTCTGCGGCTGACGCCAAGCTGGAGTCCTTGATCGCCCGCCGTCGCTTCGGCGAGGCCGAGTACGCCGCTCGGGAGGCTCGCACTCGGTCTATCCAGTACATGGCAGAGGTGCGGCGCATTCTGGCGGATACTCGCCTGGATGTTCGCCGGGCCGGATGGGGCGAGACGGTGCCGGACCGGCTCGGTGAGATCGTCGAGCACCTGTCAGCGCAGACCGAGGTGGAGAGGAGGATCCTCGATGCGATGCGCGAAGCGCGAGACACCACCGACCGTCGGGATCTGGCAGGCAACGCCCAGCACCTCATCGAGGTCGTGACGGACTGCCTCAACCGGCATCGAGATCTGCACAATCGGGTCCTGGAGACCACCGAGGCGTTCTTCACCGAACACGCCCGACAGGCGTTCCAGACCCGCACGGCGCTCCGGGCCGTTGACGTCTACGACGAGTTGTTGGTCCCGTCCGTGGCTGGCACTGTCGGTGATGTCATTGCCGGCATCGAAGCGTTCGCGTCCGCCTCTTGGGGGATCGCTGATCTGCGCTTGGCGGACATGGGTCGGGCGTTCGAGATGCTGCTCGCCGACCCGAGGATCGTTGAAGGCCTCGGTGAGGAACTTCCTGACGACGAGCTCGACAGCGAAGACGACCCTCGCCGTTACCCGGAGACGGCCTGGCAGGCGACCACGGAGGCTCTCGATGGGCTGACGGTCCCGACTCGACTCTCTGCCCTGCGCACCCGGCTACGAGTTGACGGTGAGGCAGGAGCGGTCGCTGCGGACCTGTTGAGCCTCCGCGCCCTCCAGGCCACCGACCCGGACCTTCAAGGTCTGCGCCGCCGCGCACGCCGAATCGTCGCCGCTGCCGATGACGGCGAGCCGCTCGCCGACGACGACGTCGAAGGCGCGGATCTGCTCGTCGGATGGCTCGAACCCGACCTCGACGCCTTGGCGGAGGCGGCCCGATGACCAGTTGGGACGACCGTCAGGAGGCCCTCGATGCGGCCAGCGACGCCGGCCGTCTCATCTCCTTCGGGCTGCGACCCCGGCTCCGGCCCGGCAAGGACAGCGAGTACGCCCGCCTCGTCCTGCGCTTCAAGACCGACCGGACCTTCGAGGCAGTGGTGCGGGCGACTGCGACCGGCCAGGGCCTCTCCGTCCTCGACGCCGACCGCATCGAGGGCATCATCTTGGCCCCGAACGACGACGATTCCCCGTATCGGATCCGACTCGCCGACTACGTCAACCTTCCGAGCAGCGACGTGCGGCTCCTGCATGGCCTCGTCCAGCTCGCCATCGCCGCAACCGCCTACCCGACAGCGGCGGCCCTCGAGGACGGCCAGCGTCTGGCGTCGGTGTCGGTGCAACAGGTCTACGAACGGATTCAGCGCATCGTCGATGACCAGAAGCAGGCCGCAGGGAGATCCGATCCGCCCGAGGAGAGCCCCGGGCTCGAACCGGTGTGGCGGCTCATCAGCCGTCTCCGGGCTGCGGACACCACCCCGGACGGTCGGGACACCCCATACAACGTCGTCGGCGCCATCCGGAAGGCGTTGCGGTGGCTCGACGACAACGGCCTCGCTGAACAGGTCAAGAGCGAGCCGGACATGTGGCGTCTCCGGGACCGGTACCGCCTCCAGGTTCTGGGCGCAGCTGCCGACGCGGTGGCCGTCGTCCGCATGGCGGAAGGGGAGGCGAGCTGATGTACCGGATCTCGCGGATCCGTCTCGCCGGCGTCGGTCCGCCCGATGCCCGCTACGACCGCCCGTCCCCAGACGCCCCACCGTTCGAGATCAACTGCCTGGGCCTCGACGGGCTCCCCGATGACACCGTTGTGTGGCTCGAGAACGGCGGCGGCAAGACCGTGTTCCTTGCACTGCTGTTCCACGTGCTCCGTCCGGACAAGGCCGCCTACATCGGCAACGACGAGCGGGGTCGGCGTGGCAACATCGACGACTTCCTCATGCCCGGTGACACTGCGCATGTCGTCGTCGAATGGGTGGCTGACGGCCACGATGGGCGGCTCATCACCGGATTGGTCGCCGAGCGCCGCGGGGCGTCCCATAGTCGGACCTGGTACCTGCTCTCGCTCCAGGATGACGTGATCGGTCTTGACCAGCTGATCTTCGATGAGGACGGCCGTCGTGTGTCCGCGACGCGCTACATCGAATCCCTCCAAACGTTGGCTGATGGGGCCGGGAAGGTCGGTCGCCGCAACCGGGCCGAGTTTGCCAAGACCAGCACGCAGAAGGTCTGGCTCGACACGCTGGCGAACCACCAGCTCGACCCGGCCCTCTTCGAGTACCAGGTTCAGATGAACCGGTCGGAGGGTGGAGCTACGTCCCTGTTCCGCTTCACCTCCACCGAGAAGTTCATCGAGTTCTTCCTGGAGCTGACGATGAACCCCGACACGGTCACGGCTCTGTCCCAGACCCTTGCCCGGGTGGCGGACAAGGTGGCGGCCCTGCCCCGCCGGGAGGTCGAGCTCGCTCACGCCAACGGGTCCATCGAACGCCTCGAACGTCTGGCCGCCGCCTGGGACGGCTTCATGAGGGCTGATGAGGCCCGACGACGGGCGCAACGATCCGCAGAGCAGCTCCATGATCGTCTGGCCGCCGCTGTCGACGTTGCCCGGCGTCGGGTCGCGGACGCGAAGGCCGCCGTCGAGGAGGTCCGGGAACAGCAGCGGGCTGCGGACGCCGCTCGCCGTGACACTGAAGCCCGGGCTCGGGGCCTGGCCATCAGGGCGACGAAGGCCGAGCTCGCTGAACAGGAGGTACGCATCCACAGCCAGGCTGTCCAGCTGGCCGATCTGGCGCTGACGGCGCGGGCGTGGCCTCACACCAAGCTGGCCATCGACCGGCGCCGCATCGCCGCCGAGGTCCGTGAGCTGAACGGCGCCCTCCGAGCAGCTGATGCCGATGCTGAGCCCCTACGAGACCGTCGCGACCGCCTCTTGCGGACCCTGCGCGCCGAGCTAGACCAACGCCGCAACGCTGCGATTGCGGAACGAGTGCAGGCGGCCCAGGACATCGAGGAGGCCGAGTCGGCCCGGGAAGCGGCCGAGCAGCAGCGCAGCGAGGCCGAAGGCGACGTGCGCGAGATCGATGGCGCCAGCCATGAGCTGCGCCGCCAGGTCGAGGCCCACGAGCGGTCCCTGGCTGCAGCCGTGGACGCCGAGATCCTGCCGGCTGGGGCCGACCCGGCCTCGGTCCTCGTCGATACCACTGACGAGTTGGCTCGCATCGACGTCGAAGTCACAGAGCTGGCCGACGAGTGCACCGAGCGTCGCAGCGAGATCAGCGGTCTCCGCATGGCTGCCGAGACCTCAGCAGACGAGCGCCGGGCCGCCCGGTCCGTCGCCGAACGGGAACGTGACATTGTCGACAAGGCTGTCCGCCAGCGAGCTGACCTCGCCGCCCATCCGCTGCTCGCCGACCTCGGCGCCGAGGATGCCGACCTGGAGCTCATCGGCGCCGAGCTCACCATTCGCGTCGAAGCCGAAGCGGAGCGGCTGCGTCGAGCAGCCATCGCGGCAGCCGCGGCCGCGGCGGAAGACCGACGAGCCGCCGATGCCCTCGAACGGGACCGGCTCCTGCCGGCCCGAGCCGACGTCGACGAGCTGTGCCGCCAGCTGCGGAGCGGCGGAGTCCGTTCCGCGTTCCCCGGCTGGCGCTACATCGCCGCCGCCCTCCCACCCGCCGACCAGGTCATGGCCATCGACGACCATCCGGCCGTAGCTGACGGGATCGTCGTCGCCGCCGAGGATCTGGAGCGAAGCCGGGAGCTGCTCGCCGGTGCCGCTCCGGCCGCCGCTGTAGCCGTCGCCCCGACCACGGTGTTCGACCACCAGGGCAGCGACACCGGTGTGTGGGTCGTCCCCCCCGCCCCAGCCATGTATGACATGAGCCATGCCGAAGCTGAGCTGACCCACCGCACCGGCCGGCTCGACGCCGCCGAAGCAGCCCAAGCCGACGTCGCGACCACGGAACGCACGGCCCGCACCCTCGCCTCCGCTCTTGCCGCCCATCTCGACGCCTGGCCATCGGGTGCTCTGCCGAACGCCGTCGCCTGTTGCGACGAGCTCGACGCCACCGCCGACCGGGCCAGGGAGAAGGCCGACGCGGCCGCCCAGGCCCTTACTGATGCCCACCTCTGGATCGAGGAGCTCGATCAGCGCATCGGTGAGCTCCGGGACGCCGAACGCTCCGCCGACCGTCGCCGGCACCGCCTCGAACAGCTCGTGGAGACAGCCGCCGCCGCGGATCGCGCCGTCGGGGAGCTCGCGTCGCTCGGCAACAGGCGTCGCGATGCCCAGGCTGCTGTCGAGGCCGCCGAGAAGACCCGGGCTGACGCCAAGGCAGCAGCCCAGGCCGCCCGAGCCGCCCACGGCACCGCCGAAAGGGCAGCCGAGGCCACCGAACGTGCGCTCGGCTCGTTGCCCGAGGTCGACGATGGCTCCCATGCCCCGTCCACGAACCTCGAGGATCTGCAGGGGGCGTACCGCGAAGCGGCCCGCCTCGTCGCCGAGGTGACCACTGACTCGGAGCTCGCCCGGCGGCTCGACGAGCGTGAAACGTTCCGTCAGAGCCTCGACGATGAGTGGAGGTCGCTCGGCGATGAGCTGCAACGTCGGGTCACTGAGCTGTTGGCTCGTCCCGCGGCGAACGACCCGACCTCCCGGCGAGCAGCCGAAGCCGAGGCCGATGCAGCCGCGTCCGCAGCCGAGTCCCGGGTCGCGGCCCTGCGTGCCGAACGGAAGCAGACGGAACAGCGCCTGCAACGGCTGCCCCAGCCCGAGCGGGCTGTCGACCTCGGCTCGCTGCCAACTGCCGCAGCCGAGCTCGTCGCGCTCAGCCACCAAGCCGAAGCCGGGGCAGAGGCCGCCCGGGCTGCACGCTCCACCGCCGAGGAGGAACTGCGGCGGGTTGTCGCCCTGCAGGGCACGGTCGTCAGCCGGTTGCAGCACCTCGAGTCCTTCGTCTCAGCGCTCTCTACCGCCGTCGGCAGCCGAGATCCGGAACCGGCCCTGCCCTACGACAGCGATCCCGCCGACGATGTCCACAACGCCCTGGCCGACGTGAGCGCCACCACCACCGAACGGGAGGAGGCCAACGATGCCTGGACCCGGGCCTCGGCCCAGGTCGGGTCGTTCGCCCGCCAGGACCGTTGGGCAGAGCTCGTCGGTGACCTGCCCCGTCGGCTCCGCAACGACGCCCCCGACGTGCTCGCCCGTGCCGCCGCGGACCTGTTGGCCCAGACCCGACTCCTCGCCGGCCGCCTCCATGACGACATCGAAGCCCTCGACACCCACCGTCAGCTGCTGGTCACGAGCCTTGGCGACACCGTGTCCGAGGCCCGCCGCAGCCTGCAACGGGCCCGGACCAAGTCGACCCTCCCAGATGGACTCGGTGCCTGGTCGGGGCAACCGTTCCTCAAGATCCGCCTGTCCGTCCCCGCCGACCGAGTCGAGCTCGACAGCCGCCTTCGCCGGTTCACGAACGACCTTCTTGAACAGGCCAGCGTGGCCGGCACCGGCATGCCCTCCGGGGCGCCGCTCATCCGAGCCGCAATGCTCGCCTGCGCGGAGAGGTCCGTCACCGTCGAGGTTCTCAAGCCGAACAAGGCTCAACAGCTCCGCTACGAGCACATCACCGAGATGGCCACCCTCTCCGGCGGCATGCGGGCCACCGCCGCCATCGCCCTGTTCTGCACCCTCGCCCGCGTGCGGGCGACGAACCAGACCGGCAGGACCGGTGTCGGCACCCTCGTGCTCGACAACCCGATCGGTGACGCCAACGCGCCGTACCTGGTCACCCTGCAGCGGTTGATGGCTCGCATGAGCGACATCCAGCTCCTGTACACGACCGGCGTGAACGACATGGATGCTCTCCGCCAGTTCCCCGTTCTCGCCCGACTCACCAACGAGGCTGCCAAGCGCAGTCAACTTGCCTACGTCGTGGCCGACGAGACGTTCCTCAAGCGTCTCGCCCCAGCCGATGGCGACCACGCGGTCGTCACCGGCACACGCCTCGTTCGCCGCCAAGCACCGCTGCTGCACGTCGACTCTGCGTCCCTCGACGAACGCTGATGGACCCGCTCGCCGAGCAGCTCGCCGACGAGCTCGCTGCCGTCGCCGGCCGACGCCGGCGCGTTCTCACCGCCGAGTGCGACACGGCGCTGGTCGAGGTCGCCCCACACCTCCGCTTCGACCCCGGCCGCCGGGCACGACTCCGTGAGCTGCTTGTCGAGCTGGCCGACGGGGGCGTCATCGAGCCTTCGGTGAGCCAGGACTGCAGCCTGCGACCTCACCTGCCCGCCTTCGTTACCCTCGTCACCACGGTCCGGGCCACCACAGGGTTCGGGGCAGGGGAAGGGCATCCGTGGCGCCCCGAGCTCGAATGGGCCCATCGCCTGCGCCTCACGTCGGCTGAGTTCGACGTGCTCCTTGCCGTGCAGGACCATCGCAAGCACCGCCCGCCAAGTTCGGCGGTGATCCCCCACAGGGAGCGGTCCCTGCAGCTGTTCCGGGACGAGAAGCGCCTTGACCGGCTTGCCCGCGGTCGGCTGTTCGAGCCAGGCCGGCTCAGCTTCGAGCTCCTTGACTGCTGGTGGGCACCGCCACCCCTGGCGTATCGCCGCCTTGACGATGGCATCGGTCCGATCGTGGTGACCGAGAACTCCGCCGGCTATCACTCTCTGCCCGCTGCCCTGACGGGCCGAGCCAGCATCCTTGCGTACGGTGCCGGTGGCTCGTTCGCTCAGTCCGTGGCCAGCCTTGCCGAGATCGGCCTCGACCGGCCGGTGCTCTACATCGGTGACCTCGATGCCGAGGGCATCGCCATCCCACAACGGGCCGCCCAGGCGGCCTTGAGCGCCGGCATCTTGCCCCCGGAGGCCTTCGTCGAGCTGTGGCAGGTTCTCGTTGATGCTGCCCGTGACGTGGGTCAGCCCGCCACGCCGGTGCCAAGTGAGGTGGCGGCTGAGCTGTGCGAGTGGTTCGGCTCTACGAACCTGGCCCGCGACGTCCAGAAGCTGTTGGAGGAAGGTGTCCGGGTTCCCCAGGAGGCGATCTTCGATGGTGCGTCGACCGGGCGTGGCGACGATGTTCCTGCGATGATCGCTCTTGTACGATCATCGCAGGAATGCGATAGTGGAGGACGTGGCTGAGGTCGAGCTGCACGACGAGGTGGTCGAGTGGATGGCGTCCCTTGGCGATGCCGAATGGGACCGGACGGTGGTGGTGATCGATCGGCTCGTCGCGCTGGGCTCGTCTGCTCGGATGCCTCTGTCGAAGAGCTTGGGCGACGGGCTGTTCGAGCTCCGGTTCACCCTCGGCCCGACCGCTCGGCGCATCACCTACCGGTTCACCAAGGACGGCCGGATCATCCTGCTCACCACCTTCCGCAAGCAACGCGACAACGAACGCACCGAGATAGACCGAGCCCGCAAGGCCGCTGCGGCCTGTGCCGAGCGGTACCCGTGAAGGAGACGACCATGGCCAACTACTCCCGCTGGGACGACATCAAGAAGCAGCGCCCCGGACCCGATGCCGAGACCCGTGCCGGCGTGGAGCAGGACCTCGCGCTCGGCCAGCTCATCTACGACCTGCGGACCGAGGCCGGCCTCACCCAGCGCGAGCTGGCCGGGCGGATGGGAACCACCCAGTCGGTGATCTCTCGGCTCGAGGAGGGTGGGGGAGCGCGCAACCGCATCGACACCCTCGCCCGGGTCGCCACGGCGTTGGATCGGCATCTCGTCGTCTCGTTTCCCGAGAAGGTCCCGGCCAAGCTCAAGGACGCCGTCCAAGTGGCCTGATCGACCTGCTGCGCCGTTCGCCAGCTCGAACCCCGAAGGGTCGCCGGCCGGGAGCGCCGCCTCCCCGGACTCGGGACGAAACGAGCCGGAACCCGGGTGGATGGCAGCGACGGAGGTCGAACGCTGTGAACGCTCGACATCGGTCAGCGGCTCCTACCGTTCCTTCTACCGTGGGGCCCGGTACGGAGGTGTGAGGGCTGGGCGGCCGGACGTCGCAGGTTCAGATCCTGCCCCCACCACCATCGCAGGAACAGGTCGCAGGGCCTTCCTGGTCTTCGGGGGCGGGTCACGCCGGGGTGGTGAGGACGAGGCCGCAGGCGGCGGTCTCGGGGGTGAAGAGGTCGGGCGCCACGACGAGCTCGCCGGGGCGGAGGTCGGCGGCGGGGCGGGGCACCGGGATCCTGCCCAGCAGGTCGGTGAGCGGGGCCACGACCTGGCCGGCGTGGTCGGGGGCCACGGCGCTGACGGCGGACGGCTCGACCGGGGCGAGGGTGGCGTAGCAGCGCCGCAGCCACCGATCGCCGTCGTCGAAGGACGCGTCCATCGGGGGGCGCCCGTGGATCGTCCGGGCGTTGTCCACGACGAGCACGTCGCCGGGGGTCAGGAACACGTCGAGCGGGGGGATGGGGGTGGCCAGCAGCCGGCGCAGCGCCGCCTGCGCCCGCTCGCTGGCGCACAGGGTGGCGCCCAGCTGGTTGACCCGGAGGCGGCGCCGGGCGCCGGTGTCGTCGAGCACGGCGAACGGCCGGGAGAACTGGCCCCGCAGCGGGGTCAGGTAGCAGTACTCGAAGCGGAACAGCGGCGACCCCAGGTCCGGGTCGTCGAGGACCCAGGCGAGCGGCTCCGAGGTCGGGTCGAACGGCGTCAGCCGCGTCGGCACCGGCGTCGGGCCGCCCTCCACGCAGCCCAGGACGAGCAGGTCGGGTGAGATGGGGTGGTAGGCGTCCTCGGTGTGGGGGTTGAGGTTGCCGGTGGTGCTGCTGACCTGGGCGTCCCGCATCTCGGCGCGGGGCCGGATGTCGTGGACGAACGCCCCGTCGAACTCGTCGGCGAAGGCGATGGGGTTCCCGACCGCGGCCACCAGCTCGAGCAGGGCCGGCGGCTCCGGGCCGCGCATCTCGTCCGGGGCGAGGACGGCCCGGCCGACGACGGCGTGGGCCCCCTCGGAGAGCGCCCTCCGGGCGAAGGCGGCGAAGGCGGTGGCGCCGGCGCTGCCGGTCGTCTCGCTCACTGCGGTGACGGTGGTGGTCATCGTCGGGCTCCGTTCGACGGGTGGGGATGCGGGGTGGGCGGGGAGGGCGATGCGGCGACGGCCACCAGGACGCGGGACCCGTCGTCGAGGGTGACGACCGGCCCCGGGCCCTCGGCCCCGGCCGGGAGGTCCGGGACGATCCGGAAGGTGGCGGCGCGGGTCTCGGTGGTGACCGAGGAGCGCCGGGCCTCGAGGGCGGCGGCGACGACCGGGCCCCCGGGCTCGACGACGAGCGTGATGCGGTCGGTCCGGGCGAAGCCGCGCTCCCGCCGCAGGTCGTTCACCATGCGGGAGAAGGTCCGGGCCATGCCCTCCTGCACCAGGTCCTCGTCGAGGGCGAGGTCGAGCACGACGACGCCGGCGCCCCCCGGGAGCAGGGCGGCGCCCTCCGGCTCCTTGGGCTCCAGGCGGACGGTCAGCTCGTCGTCGCGCAGTGCCTGGCCGGCGGCGTGCGGGACCCCGTCGACCCACTCCACCTCCCCCTGGCGGATCGCCCGGATGACGGCTTGGGCCCGGTCGCCCAGCCGCGGCCCGAGCCGGGCCGGCACGGCGGTGGCCACCGTGCGGGCGGGGGCGGCCAGGTCGTCCTCGAAGACGACGACCTGGACGATCCCCTCCTGGCCGATCAGCTCGGCGTGGGCCTCGACCTCCGGGTCGTCGACCACGACGGTGAGCCGCGCCAAGGGCTGGCGCACGGGCACGCCGGCGGTGGCCCGCACCCCGGCCACGGCGGAGCAGACCTCGCGGACCCGGGCCATCGTGATCAGCAGCTCGCGGGTGGGCTCGTCGACGGTGGCCTCGGGCCAGTCGGTGAGGTGCACCGACTCGCACCCGGTCAGGCCCCGGTGCACGACGTCGGTGGTGAGCGGCAGCAGGGGCGCGGCGATGCGGCACAGCGCCTCGAGGGCGGTGTGGAGGCTGTCGAAGGCCGCCTGCTCACCGGTGGCGAAGCGCTTCCGCGACCGCCGGATGTACCAGTTCGTCAGCGCGTCGAGGTGGGCGGTGACCGCGGCGCAGGCGCCGCTGATGTCGTAGGCCTCGAGCGCCTCGGCCACCGTGTCGGCGAGGGCGGCGGTGGCCCCGACGACGAAGCGGTCGAGGGGCTCGGCCGGCCAGGTGGCCGGGTCGGCCAGGTCGAGCAGCCGGCCCCGCCGACCCGTCTCCCGCCCGTGCAGGGAGAGGAACGACCACGTGTTCCAGAGCGGGAGGATGACCTGCCGGACGGCCTCCTCCATCGGTCCACGGGCCGCCATCACGTCGCCCCCCCGCACCGCCGCCGACGACAGCAGGGCCCAGCGCATGGCGTCGGAGCCGACCTCGTCGAAGACCTCGACCGGGTCGGGGTAGTTGCCCAGCTTCTTCGACAGCTTCTGGCCGTCGTCGCCGAGCAGGACGCCGTGGGCCAGGCAGCTGCGGAACGGCGCCCGGTCGAACAGGGCCGTCGACATCACCAGCAGCGTGTAGAACCAGCCGCGCGTCTGGCCGACGTACTCGCACACGAAGTCCGCCTGCGGGTGCCGGTCGAACTCCTCCCGGTTCTCGAACGGGTAGTGGTGCTGGGCGAAGGGCATCGAGCCCGACTCGACCCAGCAGTCGAGGACGTCGGTGACCCGCCGCATCGTCGAGCGCCCGGTCGGGTCGTCGGGGTTGGGTCGCACGAGCTCGTCGATGGCGGGCCGGTGGAGGTCGGTGGGGCGCACCCCGAAGTCGCGCTCGATCTCGTCGAGCGAGCCGTACACGTCGATCCGGGGGTGGGCCGGGTCGTCGCTCTTCCAGATGGGGACGGGCGAGCCGAAGTAGCGGTTCCGGCTGATCGACCAGGGCCGGGCGTTGTCCAACCACTTGCCGAAGGAGCCGTCGCGCACGTGCTCGGGCACCCAGGTGATGCCCTGGTTCAGCTCGAGCATGCGGTCCTTGATGGCCGGCACGTCGATGAACCAGCTCGAGACGGCCTTCTGGATCAGCGGCGTGTCGCTGCGCCAGCAGTGCGGCACGTCGTGGGCGTACCGCTCGGCGCGGACGAGCGCACCGGCCGACCGGAGGGCGTCGGTGATGAGCGGGTTGGCCTCGTCGAAGCGCAGGCCGACCCACGGCGTGACCGGCGCCGTGAACCGGCCCTCGTCGTCGATCGGGCAGGCGACCGGGATGCCGGCGGCGGCGCACACGTCCTGGTCGGCCTCGCCGAAGCCCGGCGCCATGTGGACCGCGCCGGTGCCCTCGACCGTGGTGACGTGGTCGGACGGGAGCACCCGGAAGCCGCCCGGGGTGTCGGCGAGGAAGGGGAACACGGGCTCGTAGCGGAGCCCCACCAGGTCGCTCCCGCTCAGCGTGGCGACCGGGTCGTGGTCGGCCAGCTCGGCGGCGTAGGCCTCGACGCGATCGGTGGCCAGGACGACCTCGTCGCCGTCGGGGGCCCGCAGCACCGTGTAGTCGATGTCGGCCCCGACGGCGATGGCCACGTTCGACGGCACCGTCCACGGCGTGGTCGTCCAGGCCCACAGGGCCTGGCCCGTCTCCAGCCGGAAGGCCACGGTGACGGCGGGGTCGACCCGCTCGCGGTAGGAGTCGTCGAGCCGGGTCTCGAAGTTCGACAGCGGCGTGCCGCAGTCCACGCAGTAGGGCAGCACCCGGTGCCCCTCGAAGAGGAGGCCACGCTCGTGGAGGCGCTTCACCCCCCACATGACCGACTCCATGAACGTCAGGTCCATGGTGCGGTAGGCCCCCTCGAGGTCGACCCACCGGGCCTGGCGCTCGACGTAGGTCGTCCAGTCGTCGACCACCCCCTCCACCAGCGAGCGGCAGGCGGCGTTGAAGGCGCCGACGCCGAGGGCCTCGACCTCGGCCCTGCCGGCGACGCCGAGCGCCTTGCTGGCGGCCATCTCGGCCGGCAGGCCGTGGCAGTCCCAGCCGAAGGTGCGGTCGACGACGAAGCCCTGCATCGTCTTGAACCGGGGGATGGCGTCCTTGACGGCGCCGGTGAGCAGGTGGCCGTAGTGGGGCCGGCCGTTGGCGAAGGGCGGGCCGTCGAAGAAGGTGAAGACCGGCCCGCCGGCCCGCTGCTCGATCGACCGCTCGTAGGTGTCGTCCCGCTTCCACCGCTCGATGACCTCGGCCTCCAGGGCCGGGAGCCGGGGGGAGGGGTCGACCGCCGGGTAGGTGTCGTCGCTCACGAGATCACCACCCGCACGCGCTTGTTGCCCTTGCCCTTGGACTCGGTCTTGGCCACGGAGAACGTGCCGACCTCGGCCGTGGTGCGCACGTGGGTGCCGCCGTCGGCCTGCTTGTCGAAGCCGACGATGTCGACCACCCGCACCCGCTCGACCGACTCGGGGATGAGCGACACCTTGGTGCGGATGAGGTCCGGGTCGCCGAGCGCCTCCGCACGGGGCAGGTACGAGACCTCGATGGGGTGGGCGGCGGCGAGCCCCTCGTTCACGAGCGTGGTGAGCCGCTCGGCGAAGCCCTCGGGCAGCGGGTCGAACTCGAAGTCGACCCGGGCCTTGAGCGGCTCCATGTTGCCGCCGGTCACCGGCACGCCCCACTCGCGCCAGATCACCTGGCACATGACGTGCACGGCGGTGTGCGTGCGCATGAGGGCGTGGCGGCGCTCCCAGTCGAGGGCGCCGGCGACGTCGGTGCCCACGGCCGGGAGGGCGTCGTCGCCGCCGAGCGCGTGCCAGACGAGGTCGCCGAGGCTGCGGACGTCGACGACGGGGGCGACCACGGAGGCACCCCCGACGGCGAAGGTCAGCGTGCCGGTGTCGTGGGGCTGGCCCCCGCCGGTGGCGTAGAAGGCGGTGCGGTCGAGGGCGACCCGGCGCTCGGCCGGGTCGACCCCCACCACGGTGGCCGCGAAGGTGGACAGGTAGGCGTCGTCGAGGTACGTCTTGTCGGTGTGCACTGATCGCGCTCCCTCTAGTTGAACGTGTGGTAGGTGCCGTCGGACAGCTCGACGATGTGGGCCGAGATGCCGATGCGGTGGAGGGCCAGCTCCGGGATCGTGACCGGGCGCACCCGGTGCAGGAACTGGTTGCGGATCAGCACCAGGTCGCCGGCCTCGCAGGGGATGGCCGCCGAGGGGACGCCGGCGACGATGGCGTCGTCGAAGCCGTAGTTGCCGACGACCGTGGAGCCGTTGGCGGCGGCGTCGGGCTTGCTGATCCCCGGCATGCCGCCCAGGCGCTTGAACACCTCCAGCTCCCCGCCCCCACCGGGGTTGGAGAGGTAGATGTTGAAGGCCAGCTGGCGCATCACGAGCTCCCGGAGCTCCGCGGTGAGGTCGTAGCGCCCGTCGTCGAAGTGCAGCTCGGCGGTGCCGGCCCGGACGATGACGTTGTGGAAGGTGCGGCCGGTGCGCGGGCAGGTCAGCCGGGTGATGGGCCGGCCGAGGGCCGGCTCCAGCCGGGCGTTCACCAGGGCGCTGGGGTCGCCGCCGAGGGGCGCGAACACGGCGGCCTTCTCGGTGCTCTTGTCGTCGAGGGAGGCGAAGTAGGCGTCCCACTCACCATCGTCGTACCGGCACGACCAGTGGTTGGGCCACAGCGTGGCCAGCGGGTTGGCCATCGCCGGGTACTCCTGCAGGCCGAGCCTTCGGACGTTCTCGACGACCTGGGCACAGGCGATGGGGTCGAAGGCTCCGGCGATGCGGAGCCCGGCGATCTCGCCGTTGAAGAGAGCGTCGATGTGGTCGCTCTCGACCGGTTCGTCGCCCTGGAGGGTGGTGACCGGCCCCTCGAGGGTGGTGGTGGGGACGGTGGTGGTGGACATGGAGGTCTCCTCGGGTTGGAGCAGCATGTGGCACTGTCGAGTTTCAGCGCCTCACCCGCTGAGATCTCAGAGGTAATCCTCGCGTTTTGATCGGCGCTGCGCCAGGGGGTCGAACGGATCATCCGCACCAGGCCCCGCCCGCAGCCTCGTCGTCGTTCGCTGTCCGGTCACATCTCGTGATGGTGACAATTCACCCATGTGAAGGCTGAAACCCCAGATCGACTTGCGCCGGCCGGGTAGGGTGGCGCCGTGAGCAGGGAGAGGTCCGGGAGCGATGCCTGATCCGATCGCCATCCACCACCGCCTCTTCGCCACCGAGGGTGACGCCGTGCCCCCTCTGTTGGCTGCGTTCCTCGCCGACGACAGCGAAGCGCGGCTCGCCGAGATGGCGGCCTGGTACGGCCTCGAGGTCGTGCTCCGGACGTGGAAGATCGAGCCCGACGTCTCCGCCGCCCCCAACCCGGCGGCCCTGAGGTGGTTGGCGCTGCTGTCGAGGATCGCCGACGACGAGGCCTTCCCCTCCCCGCCGGCCGGCGCCACCGGCCCGGAGCCGCCCCCGACCTTCGGCATCGACCCGCTCAGCCGGTTCCTGCTGCTGGGCGTCGTCGATGCGCTCGCCGCGCTCGGCGACGACGGGGCGCCGCCGGCCGACTCCCCGATGGCCCTGTGGCGTCAGATCCTCGAGGGCTACTGGAGGAAGAGCGGGCTGACCATGCTCCCCCAGCGCCTGCAGGGCCGTCGCTGGTCCCGGCTCACCCGGCGGCTGGCCCAGGTGCTGGCGGCGGCGTCGCTCACCACCTCACCCCACCTCCTGCCCCGCTACCCGCGGTCCGGTCAGACGTTCACCGAGGACGACCTCAACCACGTCGCGGTCCGCCTCCGGGAGAGCCCCGGCTCCACCCTCGTCATCGACGGACCACCCGGGAGCGGCACGAGCGAGCTGGCCCTCGCCTTCTGCACGCGTGCCGTCGAGCAGCGGGCCGTCGAGCGGGTCTACTGGGTCCGCTCCGGCGACCAGGCCCTCATGGAGACCGACCTCGACGCGATGGCCGACCGGGTGCTCGACGACCTCGCCCATCGGGATGCCACCGACCCGGCCGGCCCCACCACCGAGGGGTCCCCCGAATGGCTGGCGCGGCGTCGACGCCACGCCATCGCCGTCCTCGAGGCCACCGCCGGCTGGGCCCTCGTCTTCGACGGGTGCACCGACCCGGCCCTGCTGGTGCCCTGGGTCCCCAGCTCCGCCAGCGGGCAGGTGCTCATCACCACCAGCACCGGGACCGAGGCCAGCCACCGGGTCGAGGGCTGGCGCGACTACCTGCACCTGGACGTCGGCACCATGGAGGACGCCGAGCACCGCCCCCGGGGCCTGACCGGCGACAACGTCATGGCCGTCCCGCCGCTCGATGCCGATCGCCTGCTGGCGCTGCTCGGCGAGCCGCACGAGGGCGACGTCGTCCAGCTCGAGGACAGGCCTCGGCCCTCCTGGTCCGTGGAGGACCTCGACACCCTGGTCGGCTGGACCGGTGGGTCGCGCCGCGCCGCCGCCCTGGCGGCCCGGTGGCTCGACCGTCCCGACCGCGACGTCGCCATGTTCATCGAGGCGGTCGGCGACGGCGAACCCGCCACCGCCGCGGCCGGTCTCCTGCTCGCCGACCTCGTCGAGCGTGACCTCCCCCGGGAGGAGCGCGAGGACGCGGCCAAGGCCCTCCGGCTCCTCTGCCGCGTCAACTTCTTCGCCCGCGCCCCGATCCCGTGCGACGCCCTGACCGACCCGGAGACCCCGGCGCTGGCCATCAACGACATGCGCCTCACGCTGCTCGACGACCTTGGCCTGGTCAACGTCCTCGACGGCTGGTCGCACAGCCCCTGCTTCGAGATCGCCACCGAGGTGCACGACGCGGTGGCGCGCACCGACACCTTCGCCACCGAGCGCGCCGACCACCTCGACCACGCCGCCCACACCGCTCTCATGCTCAGCCGCTGGCTGCCCCACGGGGAGGCCGGCACCGACGTCCTCACCGCCGACCCCCGCCACATCCCGCTGATCGCCCTCCCCCACATCGTGGCCGTGGCCGGCCACCTCGACGGGACCTCCGGCGGATCGGTGCCCCGCCCGGTCACGGCGATCGAGCTCCTGGCTCGGGCCGCCGCCCGCAACTGGAGCGCCGCTCGGCGCAACGAGGCCAGCCGGCTGGTCAAGAAGATGGAGGGCGTCTTCACCACGAGCAGCGCCGAGGTCCAGGACGTCATCCGGGCGGGTGGTCGGGAGGTGTGGAGCATCCCCGAGCTGGGCTCGGAGCTGTCGCTGCCCCCCACGGTGGGGCGGCTGCACCGGCTGGTCGCCGTCCTCCGCAAGGCCGGGTACCTCCGGGGTGCCCGGGTGCTCGGCCGTCTCGCCGTGCGGGCGTGCGACCAGACCTTCGCCGACACCGGCGACGCCCCTCCGGACGGGGGCGAGCGGCTCGACCCGGGCATCCAGCAGGCCTACGCCCGCCTCTGCTTCGAGCTGGCCGCGTGCCTGCGGGACGATCCGACGGCCGCCCTCCCGGGTGAGCGCAGCGCCGGCCAGCTCCTCGACCTGGCCGCCGACACCTGGCGCATGGCGGGCAACACCCGGTGGGCCATGTCGGCCGACCTCATCACCCACGTGATCGCCCTCGACCGCGGCGACGTGCTGGAAGCCGAGGGTCACCTGCGCACCTTGCTGAAGGGGGCCGAGGGCCTCCTCGCCGACGCCGACGACCCGGCCGACGTGCGCGAGCTCATGGCCCGGATCCAGTTCGTGCACGGGCGCGCCCTGACCTACCTGGGCCGTCTCCCCGAGGCCCTGGCCACGTTCCGGGCCTGCGAGGAGTCGTGGACCGTCGCCACCGCGGACGCCGACACGCCCCAGCGGGCCGGGGCCCGGGCCAACGCCGCCCACATCGAGGCCCTGCTGGGCCATGCCGTGAGCCTGGAGCAGGCCCGCGAGGCCTGGGACGAGATGGTGGCAGCCCGCGGCGTCGAGCACCCCGACGCCGCCCAGGTCCGCGCCATCCTGGCCGAGGTGTGCGGTCTCATGGGCCGCGACCGCGAGGCCGTCGACCACGCCGGCGCGGCGGTGCGCAGCTCCCGCCGGTACTGGCCCGACGACCACCCGATGTTCCTCCGCACCTGGCGTCTGGCGGCCGATGCTGACAGGTCGGTCGGCCGGCTGGAGATCGCCGCCCACAACCTCCTCCGGGGCTTCCCCTCCGGCCCGGGCCGGGGTCCCGACCGGGCCCAGGTCTGGATGTCGATCGGCGACGTGCTCCTCGACGAGGTGCCCTTCCTCACCAACGGCACCCGGACGGAGGCCGACCTCAAGGCCGACGGGCAGGTCCTCAACGACGCGGCCGACTGCTTCCGCATGGCCCGACGCCTCCTGGCCCCCGACGGCGACCCCAGCGACCCCACCAGCCCCTGGGCGTTCCACAGCCTCCGCTGCGACCTGCGCCTGCTCGAGGTCGAGCTCCGCCAGGGAATGGCCACCCCGCGCCACGCCGACCGGCGCGCGGCCACCGCCGACGCCCTCGTCGGCCGCGCCCTCGCCCTCACTCGGGGCGAGTGGTGGCCGCTCGCCATCGTCGCCCGGGCCCAGGAGCTGCGGGCGCGGGCGGCCACGATCGACCCGAAGGACGCCGGGCAGGCCCACCTCGTCCAGAAGCTGAAGGCCGACCTCACCCAGCTGCGCGCCGGCTGCTCGTGGCCCCAGGGCCCGCACGCCACCGCCGACCGCATCCAGGTGGCCCTGGCCACCTGCATCGTCGACTACGCGGTCGTCAAGGCGGCCGAGCTCTCGCACCCGCCGAGCGAACGCGAGGCGCTGACCAAGGAGATCGAGAAGGAGGTCACGGCCTCGATGCACGACGCCTGGGAGAACCTCGACATCCCGGCCGGCCAGCCCCACCCCCTCCGGGCCATCGGGTACGCGGGGTTGGCCTACTTCCAGGCCTACCGGGAGAAGCAGCGGCACCGCGGCCGCAACGAGCGTGAGCGCGACGAGCACCGGGCGCGCCTCACCCGCCACACCCTGCACCGCATCACCGAGGAGCTCCAGCACCAGCGGGCGACACCCGACGGCAGCGCGTGACGGAGAGCCTGGTGGCGTGGGGGCGGGTGCTGGGGGCGGAGCTCGAGCGGCGGTACCCGGGGCGGGTGGTGCGGCACTGGCCGGCCGAGGTGCCCTGGGAGCAGGGCGGGACGTCGCCGTTCGACGACGTGGTCGCCGTCGACGTGGCCGAGCCGGTGCCGCACTGGGCCTACGTGGGGGTCGGGCTGGGCGACCTCGGCTTCGAGCCGACGTTCCGGTTGCAGCGCACGGGTGGTGAGGACGAGGCGCCGGGGTGGCCGGTCGAGGTGCTGCGGAACCTGGGCCGCTACGTGCTGGGGACGGGCAACCGGATCAAGGCCCGGGACTGGATGCCGCTGCACAAGCCGATGACGTGGGAGGTCCCGACCGAGCTGACGGCCCTCGTGTTCACCCACGACGCCGACCTCGGGCCGCTCGACAACGACGGCATCGAGGTCCGCTTCGTGCAGGTGGTCGGGGTCACCGACGACGAGCTGGAGGCGATCAAGGCGTGGGACGTCGACCGGTCCCTCGACCTGTGGCGGCAGCGGAACCCGCACCTCGTGGTCGACCCGGCTCGGCGGTCGCTGCTGGTGGAGGACCCGCAGCTCGCTGCGGCGATGGCGGAGGGGGCGCGGACGGAGGGCTCGGGCAGCTCGGCGGTGTGGCTCGGCCGTCTGGACTGGAGCGTCGACGACGGGGGCGCGGTCCGGGTGGTGATCGGCCTGGGCGAGGTGGACGACGTCGCCCAGGCCTTCCGCCGGCGGCTCCCCTTCGGGCGTGAGCTGCTCGTGGCCGACGGCCGGCGGAGCGTCCTGTTCCAGGCCGCCGACGCGCCCCGGATCCAGGCCGGGGAGGCCCGGGTGACGGTGGGGCTGACCCCGGAGGCGGTCGCCTGGCTGGTGGCCGCCCTCCGGCCGCTGCCCGCGACCCTGCGCCCGAGCACGGTCCCCGGCCTGACGATCGAGCTCTCCTAGCGGAGGGCGGCGGTGAGCTGCTTGGTGGATCTGGTGAGGGCGGACTTGAGGTCGGTCAGGCCGGCGCGGACGCCCTCCTGCTGGGCGGCGAGGAGGCGCTTCTCGTCCAGCTCGAGGCCGTCGAAGCCCTTCTCGGCGTGGGCCCTGACCTCGTCGGCGAGGTCGAAGGTGGCCTTCACCAGGCCGCCCAGCACGGCCACCTCGACGAGCTCGAACGGCGGGCACGAGAGGCACGGATCGGGCGGGATCGGGCCGATCTTGCCCCGCTTCCAGAAGAGCCGGTCCTCGAGGTAGGCCCAGAAGTCGTCGTCGACGAGGCGGATCTTGTCGATGACCCACTGCGTGACCCAGCACGGCCCGTAGATGCGGCCGAAGTAGCGGTGCACGGACCGGCCCAGGTCGAGCACGTCGGCCCGCCGGTTGTACTCCTGGAAGCCCAGGTAGGTGAAGTGGGTCTGGACCAGGTCGAGGGCGAAGCAGAGGTCGGGCTTGCCGGGCGGGGCCAGCCACGTGGCCACGTTGAGGAAGTAGCGGCTGATCTTGTCCCAGTGGACGCCCCCGGCCGCCTCGATGTCCTGGACGTTCTCGTCGAACCAGTGGTGCCAGGTCGCATCGGTGACGACCCGCCCGACGTTGGCCCGGTGGCCGTCGTAGACGCCGATCTGCCCGAAGCGCTTCTTGGGCGAGGGGCCCTTCTCCAGGTCGAAGGGCGGGTCGGGCGTCGTCGTGCCGTGGGCGATGAGCATCGGCGCCGGCTGGACGCCGTTCACCGTGGGGTACTCGGGCCCGCTCAGCCCGGCGAAGGAGTAGGTGGCGCCGAGGTCGATCTCGTGGTCCTCGTACAGCCAGCCCTCGTGGGGGTGGTCGGGGAGGACGTCGATGGGGCCGTGCGTCGGGTGGCAGAGGATCGGGTGGGGGCGGACCTTGACCTGCAGCACGCTCTGGCGCTGGGTGATCCACGGGACCCAGTCGATGCGCTGGGGGACGGCGTCCTCCTGGTTGAGGAAGTCGATCTCGGCGGTGCCGGCCTGTTCGGCGGCGGTGGCCGGCTGGTTGGTGTCGTGGCGGAGGTAGCCGTCGATCGGCGGGACGCCCTGAGCGTTGGTCCACCGCCGCATCGAGCGGATGCGGGGGATGCGATGGCACATCGAGGCACCGAGGTAGTCGTGGTCGCCCATGGCCAGCAGGCCGCCGCGCCGCTCGTTCATCCAGGTGGTGAGGGCCTTGAGCTCGTCGTCGCTCGTCGGGAGGGCACCGGGCTGGGTGATGTTGGCGTCGGACTGGCCGAAGTTGTCGGGGTTGAAGCCGAAGCACCACACCTCGTCGTACTTGTCGAGGACCGGCCGGCCGTTCTCGACCCGGTCGAAGCGGAAGCCGGTGTAGGTCGGCGACCCGGCGGTCGAGCCGTTGCGCCGGGCGGTGTCGACCGTGAAGCGGGTGCAGCCGACGCTGGATTCACGCAGCAGCCGGATCACCCGCCCCACGCCGAACGCCGATGGCGCCTCGGTCAGCTCGATGCCCCCGTCGACCACGACGAGGATCCGGAGCCGGGTGCGGAGGCGGATCGCCTCGTGCAGCTTCTCGAAGGCGGGTGCGTAGACCTCGGACACGGACAGCGGCCGGTCGCGCAAGGTCGCCGGGATGACACCGTTCATGGGCCCCTCCTGTTGATCGCCCACGTGCATCAGGCCACATCGGGCACCAAAGGTCAACAGGCAAGAAGTGTCAGATCAGGTGTCGGTGACGGCGTCGAGACGGGTGGTCCGATCGAGGAGCGGGAGGGTCGAGGCGACCACCGCGAGGGAGGCGGCCGTCCCCCCGGCGAGCAGGGCCCAGTAGCCGGGCCCGGGCGCCACCAGCCCCTCGTCGACCTGGGCCCGGAGGAAGAGGGCGGCGGCGAGCAGCCCGGCGCCGGCGGCCACGGCCACGCTGAGGAGGAGGGGCACGACGGCCTCGACGGCGACGACCCGGCGGAGCGTCGCCAGCGGCACCCCGCTGAGGCGCAGGAGCCGGAAGGGGCGGCGCCGGGCGGCCAGGCTGCCGGCCACGTTGACGGCCAGGCTGCACCCGGCGATGGGCAGGCTGGCCAGGAGGACGACGGCGGCGAGCTGGCGGAAGCGGGCGATGTCGTCCTGGTCCCGGGACGACAGCTCGGCCGGCGTGGAGGGCGGCCACACCGTGGACGTGCCGGCGAGCAGCAGCGTCCGGACCCGCTCGACGGTGGCGGTGGCGCCGTCGGTCGGCACCACGACCATCGTCACCGGCAGCGTCTCCACCTCGGCGGCGGTGAGGTCGCCGGCCGGCCAGGTCGTCCCGGCCATGTCCGGCTCCGAGTCGATCACGCCCCCGCCGAAGTGGGGCAGCACCGACGCCGTCTCGGCTCCCGCCGGGCAGCGCCCGAGGGCCGGGGCGGCCGCCATGTCGGCGCAGGTGACGAAGAAGGTGGCCTCGTCCGGGTGGCCGGGCCGGGAGGACGAGAGCACGTGGACGGACGCCACCGCCTCCACGCCCGGCGTCGCCGTCAGGGCGGCGCGGGTCGCGGCCGGGATGTCGTCGGGGGCGGGCGCCTCGCCCGGGATCCCGGCCCGGAGGCCGTGGACGACGGTGGTGCGGGCCAGCTCGCCGTCGGCCCCGGTCGCCCCGCGACTGGCCACGATCGTCGTGAGGGTCCCGAGGGCGCAGCTGGCCACGAAGACGGCCATCACCATGCCGCTGACGGCCCGGAAGGCGCCCTGCGGGTCGTCGCCGAGGCGGCGGGCGGCGATCAGGGCCACGGGGCGCCCGGATCGGCGGGCCAGCAGCCGGGCGCCGACGAGGGTCAGCCACGGCCCGGCCACCACCAGTCCCACCATGGCGGTGACGATGCCGAGCAGGTAGGCGTAGGCCTGGCGCTGGCCGTCCTGGCTGGCGCCGATGTCGCTCCCGTAGGCCAGCCACGCCAGCCAGGCCAGACCGGCGAGCAGGGGCAGGACCCGCAGGGCGCGGGGCGGGGCCGGCGTCGCCCGCCGGGTGACGCCGAGGGGCGAGATGGTGACCCGGCGCAGCGCGACCCGGGCGGCCACCGCGGCAGCGATCGGGATGCCCAGCGCCACCAGCACGACGTCGGCGGTGGCGAGCGTGAGGTCGGCGGTGGTGAAGCGCTCGCCGGTGAAGGGGATCGAGGCGAGGGCCGGGCGCAGGGCGGCGAAGAGGCCGAACCCGGCGGCGACGCCGACGACGGTGGCCACGGCCGACTCGACGGTGGCCAGGACGGCGACCTGCCGGGGCGTGGCCCCGACGAGGCGCATGGCTGCGAAGCGCTGCTCCCGGCGGGCGGCGGACAGGCGGGTGGCGCCGCCGGTGAATACGAGGACCGGCACCAGCAGGGCGGCGGCCACCACGGCGAGCAGGAGGGTGGTGCCCTGCGAGTCGGTGCCGACGGGGGCGCACCGGCCCGAGCACTCGTCGGGCGAGGTCGTGCTGAGGGCGGCCACGCGGGTGGCGCCGAGGGCCTCGGCCTCGTCGGGCGAGTGGCCGACGACGACGAGCAGGGTGTCGGGCGAGGGGAGGGCGTCGGCGTCGATCTCGACGGCGGTGGCGGCCCCCGGGTAGCGGTCGCCGAGCTGGTCGGCCGGGGTCGACGCCAGCCGCTCGGCCAGGGCGGGCGAGACGGCCGCCTCGCCCGGGCCCGGGAGGGCGTCCAGGCCGGGCGGGACGAGGTCGGCGGCACCGTCGCCGGTGGCCGGTCCGGTCGCGGGATCGTCGGGCTCGGTGGCGGCGCCGGGTGCGGCGGCGTCGGGCCCGCCGGCGGCCACGTCGACCCGGATGATGTCGGCCCCGTCGTGGCGGTCGAGGCCCAGCCGCCACCACAGCCCGCCGGTGGTGGCGCTGCCGGGCCGGGCCGCCGGCTCGGCCCCCTCGGTCCCCGTCTCCAGCCAGGCGTAGCGCTCGTTCTGGCTCCCGAAGGCGTGGGTGCCGGCCCGGGTGGCGAGGAGCAGGCCCACGCCGATGGCCACCGCCACCGCGACCATGGCCAGCTGGAGCACCGCCTCCCGGCCGCCGGCCACGGCCAGCCGGACGCCGAGGCGGATCACGCCGGCACCAGGCTGGTGACCCGGCCGTCGCGCACGACGACCTCGCGGTCGGCGTAGGCCGCGACCCGGGGATCGTGGGTCACGAGGACGACCGTCGTCCCCTGGTCCCGCACGGCGCCGACGAGGAGCTCCATCACCTGCTCGCCGGCCAGCGAGTCGAGCGACCCGGTGGGCTCGTCGGCGAAGACGACCTCGGGCCCGGCCACGAGCCCGCGGGCCAGGGCGACCCGCTGGGCCTGGCCGCCCGACAGCTCGCCGGAGCGGCGCCCGCCGAGGTCGTCCAGCCCCACCCGCCGGAGCCAGTCCCGGGCTGTGGCGGTCGCCGCCGGCCGGCGGGTGCCGGCGAGCAGCAGCGGGAGGGCGACGTTCTCCTCGGCGGTCAGCTCCGGGACCAGCTGGCCGGACTGGAAGACGAAGCCGAAGCGGCGCCGGCGGAGCTCGCTGCGCTCTCGCTCGCTGCGGTCGTCGAGGCGTTGGCCGGCGACGTGCACCTCGCCGGTGTCGGGGCCGAGGATCCCGGCCAGGCAGTGGAGCAGGGTCGACTTGCCCGATCCGCTCGGGCCCATCACCGCCAGCAGCTCGCCCGTCGCCACCGTCAGGCTCGCCCCCCGCAGGGCCGGCGTGGCCCCGAAGGAGAGGTGGAGGTCGCGCGCCTCCAGCGCAGGGCCGCTCGCGGCGGTCATGGCGTCACCTCGGCGGCCAGGGCGTCGAGCCGGGAGGCGGTCAGGTCGATCCAGCGCAGGTCGGCCTCGAGGTGGAACAGGCCGTGATCGGCGAGCAGGGCGTCGACCAGGCTGCTGCTCCGCCGGAGCTCGGTCAGCTCGCGCATGCGGGCCATGTGGGCCGCCCGCTGGGCGTCGAGGTAGCCCTCGGCCGGGCGGCCCGACATCAGCGCCAGCACGACCTTGACGAAGAGCGTCGACTGGAGGTGGGGCTCGGGGGCGACCGGCTCGGCCAGCCACGTCTCCAGCTCGCTGACCCCGTCG
>JBQGCF010000307.1:0-17716 GCA_052038315.1 Iamia sp. | reverse complement strand
CACGCCGCCCAGAAGCCCGAAGTCCTCGAGATCCCCGGCGCCCGCCGCGCCGACGCGTAGGAGACCTGACGTGCCCAAGCCCCTCGTTCAGACCACCGGTCGCCGCAAGAGCGCCGTCGCCCGCGTCCGCCTCCGCGACGGCGAGGGCAAGATCACGGTCAACGGCCGCACCGTCGAGGACTACTTCCCGAACGAGACGCACCGGATGGTGCTGACCGAGCCGCTGGTCGCCATCGAGGCCACCGAGCGCTACGACATCGACTGCACCATGGGCGGCGGTGGCCCCACCGGCCAGGCCGGCGCCATGCGCCTCGGCATCGCCCGGGCCCTGGTCGCGGTGGACGAGGAGAGCCGGCCCACGCTGAAGGCCGCCGGCTTCCTCACCCGGGACGCCCGGGAGAAGGAGTCCAAGAAGTACGGCCTCAAGAAGGCCCGCAAGGCTCCGCAGTACAGCAAGCGTTGACACAACTTCGGCCGGGTCGCGGCCGACCGTTGTCCTCGGCAGGGCCTCGGACGGAAGGGAACTGTTCCTTCCGCTCTTGGCGCCTCCTTCGTCGGCGCCGGGCCGCTCGGGCCCTGCCGTCCCTGCGTGCCGGGGGCGGAGCGTTGCTCGATTCGGGTTCGTGGGCTCGTGCTTCGGTGCGGGTGAGCTGGGGGTGACGGTGTGACATTGCGGTTCGGGACCGACGGGGTGCGGGGCGCGGCCAACGTGGAGCTGACGCCGGAGCTGGCGTTGGCGCTGGGGCGGGCCGCGGCGCGGACGTTGGGGCCGGGGCCGTGGGTCGTCGGGCGCGACACGCGGGTGTCGGGGCCGCTGCTCCACGCCGCCTTCGCCGCCGGGCTGGCCTCCGAGGGGGCCGACTCGGTCGACCTCGGCGTCGTGCCCACCCCGACGGTCGCCTTCCTGGCCGCCGCCGACCAGCTGCCGGGCGCCATGATCTCGGCGTCGCACAACCCCTACGGCGACAACGGCATCAAGCTGTTCCGGACCGGTGGGCTCAAGCTCGACGACGCCACCGAGGACCGGCTCGAGGCCGACCTCGGGATCATCGAGGCCGAGGGCATCCCCGGCGCCGCGACCCGGCCCGGGGGCGACCTCGTCGGCCAGCTCCGCTCCGCCCCCGACGCCTGGGAGCGCTACGCCCACCACCTCACCCACGACGTCCTCGACGGCCGGGACCTGGGCGGGCTCAAGCTGGTGGTCGACTGCGCCCACGGTGCCGCCTCGCACATCGCCCCGCAGGTGCTGGCCTCGCTGGGCGCCAGCGTCACCGTGCTCCACGCCGACCCCGACGGCACCAACATCAACCTGGGCGCCGGCTCGACCCACCCCGAGGTGCTGCAGACCGCGGTGCTGGCGCGAGGCGCGGACGCCGGGCTGGCCTTCGACGGCGACGCCGATCGGGTCCTGGCCGTCGACGCCCGGGGCGAGCTGGTCGACGGCGACCAGCTGATCGCCCTCCTGGCCCTCGACATGCGGTCCCGGGGGCTGCTCCACGACGACGCCGTGGTCGTCACCGTCATGACCAACCTCGGGTTCCGCCAGGCGATGGCGGCCGAGGGGATCCGGGTCGTCGACACGCCGGTGGGCGACCGCTACGTGCTGGAGGCGCTGGAGGAGCAGCGGCTGGCGCTCGGCGGCGAGCAGTCCGGCCACATCATCCTGCGGGAGCGGGCCACCACCGGCGACGGCCTGCTGGCCGGGCTGTGCGTGCTCGACGCCATGCGGCGGACCGGCCGCAGCCTGGAGGACCTGGCCGGCGTGATGACCCGGCTGCCCCAGGTGCTGGTCAACGTCAAGGTCGCCGGGGACGCCAAGGAGGCCGTCGCCGCCCTCGCCCCCGACGTGGCCCGGGCCGAGATCGCCCTGGCGGGCCGGGGCCGCGTCCTCGTCCGGCCGAGCGGCACCGAGCCCCTCGTCCGGGTCATGGTCGAGGCCCCCACCGAGGACGAGGCCGGCACCGTCGCCCAGTCCCTCGCCGCCGCCCTGGCCTGAAGCTCGGGCCGTGGCCCTCGCCTGGCGGCTCGGACTGGCCTCGGGGCGCCGCTTGTCGGCCAGACCCGCCGTCGGGCGTCGTGTGGGTTCGGGGCTGCGGGCCTCGCCTGGTGGCTCGGACCGTCCTTCGGGGCGCGGGCTCTGCCCTGGCGGTCCCTCGGCTCGACGAGTTCTCGGCTCAGACCCAGGCACGGTCCATGCCGCTGATGGTCGGTCGTCTCGGGCCACCGACCCCGCCCTCGCCCGACCCGTTCTGATCACTGAGCGTTGCGTGGGCGCAACGGTGGCTGATCAGAACGGCGGCGGGTGGGGGGACCCAGGGTCGGTGCGGCGTGTGCAGGGTGGGGTTACGGTCCTGGCGCAGACGACGGGCGAGACGGATGGAGACGGGCGATGAGGGTGCGACGAGGGCTGGGCGCGGTGATGGCGCTGGGGCTGCTGATCGGTGGGGCGGCGGCGTGCAGCGACGACGACGACGGGGGTGACGGCGGGGGCGACACGCCGACCACCACGACGGCGGCCCCCGGCGACGACGGGACCGGCGACGACGGGGCGGGGGACCAGCCGACGACGACGGCGGAGGTCGAGGTGGTGGCGGCCAACGATGCGGTGATCCAGGAGTACTGCGACGCCGCCGAGGCCTACGCCGACGCCCTGGAGGCCGGCGATCCGGGCCCGTTGGAGGAGGCCAGCGCCCGCCTGGGCGAGGCGTCCGACGCCGTGGGCGCCAAGGTCGCCGACTTCACGCCCGAGCAGTCCGTCCAGTTCGAGGAGTGCAGCGAGGCGGCGGCCGGCGGCTGACCCGAGGGTCGGACTCGGTAGCATCGGCCGGTCGTCCACGAGCCCCGGGAGACCGCATGTGCGGCATCATCGCGGTGGCCCGCCGCACCAGCGAGCGGCCGCCGCCCGAGACGAACGAGGTCCTGGACCTGGTCCAGGGCACGGCCGAGCTGATCGGGCGGTGCAAGGTCGGGCGGGACGTCATCGGCCCGCTCGGCCAGGTCGGCACCCGGCTGACCGCCGCTGACGCGCTGCTCCGGGGCACCCCCGGCGTCCGGGCCCTGCTGGCCGACGGCGCCCTGGTCGGAGGGCTGGAGGCGGCGCTGTCGGAGCTGGCCGGCGCCATCGCCGCCCTCGACGGCCGGCTCGACGAGGTCCTGGCCGATCGGCCCACCGCCGAGCAGGAGGAGATCGCCTCCGCCCTGGTCGCGGTGCGCGACGGGGCCTGGGCCATCGGCCGGGACCGGCTCCGCACGGCCCGGGCCGTCGCCGGGCTGGCCGGCCTGGGCGCCAGCACCGCCGCCATCGAGGCCATGACGTCGGTCCAGCTGGCCCTGTCGGCGCTCGACCGGCTGGAGGTGCGGGGCCGCGACTCCGCCGGCATCAGCGTCCTCGTCACCGGTCACGGCCTCGACCTCGACGCCCCCGACCTGGCCGCCACGCTGGCGGCGCGGGGCGACGACCCCACCTACGGCTCGGGCTCGGTCCGGGCCGCCGACGGCTGCCTGTCGTTCGTCTACAAGGCGGCGGCCGAGATCGGTGAGCTGGGGGACAACTCCGCCGCCCTGCGCAGCGCCATCGCCGGCGACGGCCTGCTGGCCCGGGCCATCGCCACCGAGGGGGCCGAGGCCCTCGTGCTGGGCCACACCCGCTGGGCCAGCGTCGGCATCATCTCCCAGGCCAACGCCCACCCGGTGAACAGCGACGAGGAGGTGCCGGCCGGCCCCCGCGTCCCGTTCGTCAACGCCGCCCTCAACGGCGACATCGACAACTTCGCCGACCTCAAGGCCGAGGTCGGGCTCAAGCTGGCCCCCGAGATCACCACCGACGCCAAGGTCATCCCCACCCTGGTGAGCCGGGCGCTCAGCGCCGACGACGCCGACCCCACCGAGGCGTTCCGCCGCACGGTCACCCGCTTCGACGGCTCGGTGGCCATCGCCGCCTCGGTGGCCGACGATCCCCACACCCTCCTGCTCGCCCTCCGGGGCAGCGGTCAGGCCCTGTACGTCGGGCTGGCCGACGACCTCTACCTGATCGCCTCCGAGCCCTACGGCGTGGTCGAGGAGTGCACCTCCTACCTGCGCATGGACGGCGAGACGGCGGCCGACCCCGCCGACCCGGCCGGCAGCCGGGGCCAGGTCGTCGTGCTCGACGCCCGGCGGGCCGGCACCGTCGAGGGCATCCGCCGCCTGTCGTACAACGGCGTCGACCAGCCCGTCGACGACGGCGACCTGGCCCGCGCCGAGGTCACCACCCGCGACATCGACCGGGGCGACAACCCGCACTTCCTCCTCAAGGAGATCACCGAGTCGCCGTGGTCGTTCCGCAAGACGCTGCGGGGCAAGATCGTCACCGGCACCGATGGCGAGCTCGAGGCCCGGCTCGGCCCCGAGACGCTGCCCGACGCCACCCGGAAGGGGCTGGCCGCGGGCACGGTCACCCGGGTGATCGCCACCGGGCAGGGCACCGCCGCGGTCGCCGGCCAGGCCCTGGCCGCCACCCTCACCAGCCTGACCGCCGGCTCCGACCTTCGCGTCGAGGCCCGCCTCGCCACCGAGCTGAGCGGCTTCGCCCTGCTGCCCGACATGTCGGACACGCTCGTCGTGGCCGTCAGCCAGTCCGGCACCACCACCGACACCAACCGCACCGTCGACCTGGCCCGGGCCCGCGGCGCCACCGTCGTCAGCATCGTCAACCGGCGGGGGAGCGACCTCACCGACCGCTCCGACGGCGTGCTCTACACCTCCGACGGGCGCGACGTGGAGATGAGCGTCGCCTCCACCAAGGCCTTCTACGCCCAGGTGGCGGCGGGGATCCTGCTCGCCTCGGCCATCGCCGCCGAGGTCGACGACAGCGCCGGCGGCCGGGCCACCCGGTCGAAGCTGCTCGGCGGGCTGCGGGCCCTCCCCGAGGCCATGGAGGAGGTGCTGGCCACCCGGCCGGCCATCGCCCGGGCCGCCCAGGAGCTGGCCCCGTCCAAGCGCTACTGGGCCATCGTCGGCTCCGGCGCCGACCGCATCGCCGCCCAGGAGCTGCGGATCAAGCTCTCGGAGCTCTGCTACAAGGCGATCGCCTGCGACGCCACCGAGGACAAGAAGCACATCGACCTGTCGTCGGAGCCGCTGATCGTCGTCTGCGCGGCCGGGCTCCAGGGCTCGAACGCCGACGACGTGGCCAAGGAGGTGGCGATCTACCGGGCCCACAAGGCCTCGCCGATCGTGATCGCCTCGGAGGGCGACGAGCGCTTCTCGGCCGCCCTGAAGGTGCTGACCGTGCCGGTGGTCGACCCGGCCCTGTCGTTCGTCCTGGCCACCGTGGTCGGGCACCTCTTCGGCTACGAGGCGGCCCTGGCCATCGACGCCTCGGCTCTGCCGCTGCGCCAGATGCGAGCCGCCATCGAGGCCCGCATCGCCCACCCCGGCGACGGCGACGGCGAGCGCCTGCTGGCCGACCTCCGCTCCGACTTCACCCCGCTGGCCGCCCGCTTCTTCGAGCTCCTGCGGAGCGGCGGCCTCGACGGCACCCTCGAGGCGGGCACCGCGGTGCGGCTGGCGTCGCTGCTGCGCTACGCCACCGGCTTGGTGCCGCTGGAGAGCTACGACGTCGAGCACGGCCGGGCCGGCTCGCCCGTCGCCCTCGTCGAGGACCTGACCAGCGCCCTGACCGATGCCATCGAGGAGCTGACCCGCCCCGTCGACGCCATCAAGCACCAGGCCAAGACCGTCACCGTCGGCATCAGCCGCAGCGACGAGGGCCTGCTCCAGCTCCCGCTGGTGGCGGCCACGCTCGAGGCCGGGGCGCCCCGCGACCGGGTCAGCTACAAGGCCCTGCGCACCCTCGCCGGTCTCGACCCGGCCGTCGAGGAGGTCATCGGGTACACCCGCTACGCGGTCGAGGGCTCGGTCGAGACCCACGAGGCCACCGTGCGGGTCGTCGACCGGGGCGGCATCTCCCGCGACCTCCCGCTGCGCACGGTCCGCAACCCGATCCTCCGGGGCACCAAGCACCGGGTGGCCATGGAGCGCGAGGTCACCGTGGCCGTGGGGCGCAGCGACGGGCGCACCGTCGTCATCGTCCCCGAGGTCCGGGGCAACGAGTGCACCGGGCTGACCCTGCTCCACTGCCGCTTCTCGGATCGGCTGCCGGCGGCCCGGGCCCGGTCGGTGCTCGAGCAGTACCGCACCCGCCTGTCGGCCCTGACCGATGCGGTGACCGAGACCGAGCCGACCTTCCGGGACGACCTCCTGGGCGAGATCCCGATGATCGAGCTGCTGACCTCGCCGGTCTACGTCCTGGCCGAGCGCTGGCGCACCACCGCGTGAGCCACCGGTGAGCGAGCGCAGCGAGCGAACCAGACAGGACGGCCGGGCTCACCGGCGGCGAAGCCGCCGCCGATCGCCGGTGCGCCCGACCGGATCCCGGTCGCAGGCTCGCCAGCGGGTGGCGCACCGGTGATCGGGCTGGGCACCGACGTCGTCGACCTCGAGCGGTTCCGGGCCGCGCTGGAGCGGACCCCCAACCTGCGGGACCGGCTGTTCACCGCCGGCGAGCGGGCCGTGGCCGAGGCCCGCCGCGACCCGATCCCCGCCCTGGCCGCCCGCTTCGCGGCCAAGGAGGCGGTGATGAAGGTCCTCGGTGTGGGCCTCGGTGCCATCGACTGGCACGATGTCGAGGTGGTGAGGGAGGAGTCCGGCCGGCCCCGCCTGGCGATCACCGGACGGGCCGCGGGCCTGGCCGCCGAGGCCGGGGTCACCACCTGGCACCTGTCGCTCTCGCACTCCGACCTCGTCGCCATCGCCGTGGCCGCCGCCGACTGATGGCCGTGGCGGAGGCCCAGGTCGAGGCCGCGCCCTCGACGGAGAGCAAGGGGCACGGGCGCTGGGGGTTCGCCCACGTGCCGGCCCTCGACGGGCTGCGGGGCGCGGCGGTGGCGGCCGTGCTGCTGTACCACGCCGGGAAGCTGGACGGCGGCTACCTCGGCGTCGACCTCTTCTTCGTCCTGTCCGGCTTCCTGATCACGTCGCTGCTGCTGGCCGAGCGGAGCAGCACGGGCACGATCGGCCTCGGCGCCTTCTGGGTCCGCCGGGCCCGGCGCCTGCTGCCCGCCGCCCTGGTGCTGCTCGTCGGCGTGTCGGTCTACGGCTGGCTGCTCGCCCGGCCGGTCGACCTGGGCCAGATCCGCAGCGACGGCCTGGCCACCCTCTTCTACGCCGCCAACTGGCACACGATCCTGCGGGGGTCCAGCTACTGGGACCTGTCGCTGGCGCCCAGCCCGCTCCAGCACACGTGGAGCCTGGCCATCGAGGAGCAGTTCTACCTGCTGTGGCCGCTGGCGGTGGCCCTGCTGGCCCGGCGCTCGGACGACCTGCGCCGGGCCGTCGGGCGCATCGCGGTCGTGCTGGCCGCGGTGTCGGCCGCCCTGTTCGTCGGGCTCCACGCCGCCGGGATGTCCGACACCCGGATCTACGAGGGCACCGACACCCGGGCCGTCGCCCTGCTCCTCGGCGTGGCCCTCGCCGCCCACCGCGAGCGGATCACCGCGTGGCTCGCGCCCCGGGCGCTGGAGGCGATCGGCCTGGGCGCGGCGCTGGTGCTCGGCACCTTCTGGGTGCTGCTCGACGGCCAGTCGCGGTGGGTGTACCGAGGTGGCCTGCCGCTGGCCAGCGTGCTGGCCGTGGTCGTCATCGCCGCCGCCAGCGCCGGGGGCTCGCCGGTGCTGGGCCGGGTGTTCGCCGTCGCCCCGCTGCGCTGGCTAGGCCTGATCAGCTACGGCCTCTACCTCTGGCACTGGCCGGTCTACGTCGCCCTCGACCAGCGCAACGGCACCTACCCCTACCTCGACGACTACCGCCTCGAGGGCGCCGGGTTGCTGACCGCCAAGCTGGGCCTCTCGCTGGCGGCCGCGCTCGTCTCCTACTGGCTGGTCGAGCGGCCGATCCGCCGGGGCGCCCTCCGGGGCCGCATCGGGTTGGGGGCGGCGCTCGGCGGCGTGGCCGTCACCGCGCTGGTGATCGTGGCCGCCACCGCCGGGGCGGTCGACGCCCCGGACGAGACGTCGGAGGTCGGCCAGACCGACCAGGTCGTCACCGGGGCGCCCTACGTGATGATCGCCGGCGACTCGGTCGGGCTCTCGATCGCCGGCCAGGTCGTGAAGGACCCGGCCCGCTACGGCATCAACCCGGTCAACGCCACCGTGCCCGGCTGCTCGCAGGTGGCCCAGGGGCGGAGGGCCAAGAGCTTCGTGGGCCAGGACTGGACGCCGATCGCCTGCGTGCCCAACCCGGTCACCGAGTCCGAGCAGGAGGTCCAGGCCGTCCTGCTCTACGTCGGGGCCCGGCCCAACGACTTCATCGAGGTCGACGGCCAGGACGTGCGGGCCTGCGACCCCGCCTTCGACGAGGTCTACGTCCAGGTCCACACCGAGATGCTGAGGCTGCTGACCGACGACGGGGCCATCCCCAGCGCGGTGGCCCAGATCCCGCGCAGCGGCGAGTTCGCCCTGCCGGCCGAGGGCGCCGACGAGCGCATCGACTGCGTCAACCGGCTGATCGAGGAGGTGGCCGCCGGGGTGCCCAACGCCCACGTGATCCACACCGGGGAGTTCGTCTGCCCCGGCGGGAGCGGCTGCGTCGAGGAGCTGGCCGGCGCGCCGGTGCGCTCCGACGGCGTCCACTACGACGACAACGAGGCCGGGGCCCAGGTGGCCGACTACGTGATCGGCCAGCTGCTCGACCTCACCGGCCTCCGCGCCGGCGGCTAGCCGCCGAGCGTCCCCAGGACCTCGCTCCAGCGGGGGAGGGCGAGGGCGTGGCCGGCGTCGGGGAGGACGATGTGGTCGGCGCCGAGGAGGTCGGCCCACCAGCGCCCGAAGGCGGGCGGCGACACCGGGTCGAGGGCGCCGGACCACACGACGACCGTCCGGTCGGCACCGGCGGCGGCCAGGTCGACGTCGGGGACGGCGGCCTGGGTGGCGACCTCCTGGTGGAGCCCGTCGGTCCCGAGGGCGACGGCCTCGACGGCGGCGGCGACGAGGTGGGCGCCGGCACCGGGCAGGTCGGCCACCTCGCGCTCCCGGGCCGGGTCGGACTCGTGGGCCATGTGCTCGGCCACGGCGTCGGGCGTCGCCGGGTCGGGCAGGAGGTACGGCGCCACCTCGCCGGCCACCACGTCGGGAGCCATCTCGGCGGCCATCTCGGCGAAGAGGCGACGCCCGGGGCCGGCGGCCTCGGCGACGGTGCCGTCGGCGTAGGCGGTGATCGGGACGAGCGGGGCGACCAGCCCGACCGCGACGACGAGGGCCGGGTGGCGGGCGGCCTGGGCCACGCCGAAGGGCGCCCCGGCGGACCAGGCCAGCACCGCCGCCCGCTCGACGCCGAGGGCGGAGAGGACGGCGGCCAGGTCGTCGGCCACCGAGCCCAGGGTGCGACCCGGGTGGCTCGTGCTGCGGCCGATGCCGGGCCGGTCGACGGCCAGCAGCCGGACCCCGGCGACCGCCGCGAGCTCGTCGGAGGGGTGGCGGGACAACCGGGAGTCCGGCGTGCCGTGGAGGTACAGCACCGGCGTGCCGGCGGGGTCGCCGACGTCGTCGACGGCCACCTCGCGGCCGTCCGGTCGCGGCACGAGGAGGGGCGGGTCGGCCATCACCCGAGCGTAGGAGCCGACCCGAGTGCAAGCGGACAGCAATCCAGGCGGTGCCATGGTGCGCCCGGCGACAGGCGACGGAAGAAGGCGTGCCATGACGAAGATCTCGAAGGCCCTCGTGGGCGTGGTGGCGATGGTGGCCCTGCTGGTGCTGAGCGCAGCGCCCAGCGCGGCGACGATCGGGACGGTGTCCGGGGGGACCATCACCCTCAACACGTCCCCGACGCCGGGCACCATCAGCCTGGCCCCCGGCGCCGGGTGCGGTAGCGGCTCGCCGCTGACGGTGGCGGTGGCGACCCTCGGCGGGAGCTCGCCGTACACCGCGGCCACCGACATCGCCATCGACGACGCCCACCTCAGCCTGAACGGTGGGGCCTACATCGTCCACGGCCTCCGGGCCTCGGCCCTCGGCACGATCACCACCGGATCGCCCGGCACGATCAGCACCGGCACCTTCACGTCCAACGTGGCCGGGATCTACGACTACGACACGTCGGCGCCGTGCAACCGGGGCGCCTACCTCTGCCCGATCAGCCTCTCCCAGTCCCCGGCGAGCGGGCCGTACCTGGCCCTGTCCGGTCCGTTCAGCGGCACGGTCTCGTCCCCGGGACTCAGCGGCAGCGCCATCCTCGGCGGCACGGGCCGGATCACGACGGGCGGCAGCTGCGGATCGCTGAACGGCACGACGGTGACCTTCTCCAGCATCTCCGTCTCCTTCTGACGAGGGCCGACGGCATCTCGTCGGGCCGCGGGCGGCCGGGTCGCTACCCTCCTCCCGTGGACTCCGAGCCGACCACCATCCGCATCGGCCTCCTGGGCTGCGGCAACGTGGGGGGCGCCCTCGTGCGCCTCGTGGGATCGCGGCGCGACGCGGTGGCCGAGGGCGCCGGCGTGCGGCTGGACATCACCCGCATCGCGGTGCGCAGCCTGACCCGGGACCGCGGCCTCGACCTGCTGCCCGACGTGCTCACCCGGGACGCCATGGCGGTGGCCACCGACCCGGACGTCGACGTGGTGGTCGAGCTGATCGGCGGGATCGAGCCGGCCCGCGAGCTGATCCTGGCCGCCCTGGCCGCCGGCAAGCCGGTCGTCACCGGCAACAAGGAGCTGCTGGCCAACCACGGCGCCGAGCTGGCCGAGGCGGCCGAGGCGGCGTGCGTCGACCTGCTCTTCGAGGCGGCCGTGGCCGGCGGCATCCCCATCATCCGCCCGCTGCGCGAGTCGCTGGCCGGCGAGGGGATCAGCCGGGTGATGGGCATCGTCAACGGCACCACCAACTTCATCCTCACCCGGATGACCGAGCAGGGCGCCGACTACGGCGAGGCCCTGGCCGAGGCCCAGAGCCTGGGCTACGCCGAGCGGGACCCCACCGCGGATGTCGAGGGCTACGACGCCGGGGCCAAGGCGGCCATCATCGCCTCGCTCGCCTTCGGCACCCGGGTGGTGGCCGGCGACGTGTACCACGAGGGCATCTCGGGGATCAGCGCCCACGACATCGCCTCGGCGTCGCGGCTCGACCACGTCATCAAGCTCCTCGCCGTGTGCGAGCACCTCGAGGGCGACGACGGCCCGGAGGTGGCGGTGAGGGTCCACCCGGCGATGGTCCCGGCCCAGCACCCCCTGGCCGGCGTGCGCGACAGCTTCAACGCCGTGTTCGTCGAGGGCGATGCGGTCGGCGACCTCATGTTCTACGGGCGGGGCGCCGGGGGCGATCCCACCGCCTCGGCCGTGCTCGGCGACCTGATCGACGCCGCCGTCAACCGCACCCGCAGCACTCACGCCACCGTGGGGTTCGGGCCCCGGGCCCGCATCCGGCCCATCGACGAGCAGCGCAGCCCCTTCTACCTGAGCCTCGACGTGGCCGACCGGCCCGGCGTGCTGCGCTCGATCGCCGAGGTGTTCGAGAAGCACGACGTGTCGATCCGCTCACTCGAGCAGGAGGGCCACGGGGCCGACGCCCGCATCGTGCTGATCACCCACGTGGCCCGCGAGGCCGACCTGCGGGCGACCGCCCACGACCTCAAGGAGCTCCCCACGGTGTTCGCCGTCGGCAGCGTCATCCGCGTGATCGCCGACGAGGCCTGAGGACGTGCGCTACCTCAGCACGCGGGGGTCGTGTCCCCCCGTCGCCTTCGACGGTGCCCTGATCGGCGGTCTCGCCCCCGACGGCGGCCTCTTCGTCCCCGAGGAGTGGCCGGCCATCGACGTGCACCCGTCGGTCGAGCGGTACACCGACGTCGCCGTCGACGTCCTCGCCCCCTACGTCGTCCCCGGCATCCCCCGGGACGAGCTGCGCACGATCGTCGAGGAGGCCTACGCCACCTTCGACCACCCCGACGTCTGCCCGGTCCGGCCCCTCGAGGACGCCGGGCTCCACCTGCTCGAGCTGTTCCACGGACCGACCCTCGCCTTCAAGGACGTGGCCCTCCAGCTGCTCGGCCGGCTGATGGACCGCGAGCTGGCCCGGCGCGACGAGCGGGCCACCGTCCTCGTCGCCACGTCGGGCGACACCGGCTCGGCCGCCATCGAGGCGTGCCGGGGGCGGGAGCGGCTCGACATCGTCGTGCTCCACCCCGCCGGCCGGGTGAGCGACGTCCAGCGCCGGCAGATGACCACGGTCGACGAGCCCAACGTCCGCAACGTGGCCGTCGACGGCGACTTCGACGACTGCCAGGACCTGGTCAAGGCCTCCTTCGCCGATGCCGGGCTGCGGGACGCGCTGCGGTTGTCGGCCATGAACTCGATCAACTGGGCCCGGGTGATGGCCCAGGTCGTCTACTACGTCACCTCGGCCGCCGCGGTGGCCGGCGAGGGCCCGGTGTCGTTCTCGGTGCCCACCGGCAACTTCGGCAACGTCCTGGCCGGCTGGGTGGCCAAGCAGGGCGGGCTGCAGGTCGACCGGTTCGTCGTCGGCTCCAACCGCAACGACATCCTCGCCCGCTGGATCGACACCGGCGTGATGCAGGTCGAGGGGGTCGAGCCCAGCCTCAGCCCGTCGATGGACATCCAGGTGTCGAGCAACGTCGAGCGCTACCTGTGGGAGCTCTACGGCCGCAACGGCGCGGTGGTGGCCGAGGCCATGGCCACGTTCCGGGGCGAGGGCCGGCTCGACATCGGCTCGTCGCGCCTCGAGAGGGTGCGGGCCAGCTTCTCCGGCGTGCGGGTCGACGACGAGGCCACCCTCGCCGAGATCCGCCGGGTCCACGAGGCCGACGGGATCCTCGTCGACCCCCACACCGCCGTCGGCATCGCCTCCGCCCGGGCCGTCCCCATGGACCCCGACGTGCCCCGGGTCGTGCTCTCGACCGCCCACCCGGCCAAGTTCCCCGACGCCGTCGAGGCGGCCACCGGCCAGCGCCCGGCCCTGCCCGAGCACCTCGCCGACCTCTTCGACCGCCCCGAGCGCGTCGTCCCCCTGCCCAACGACCCGGCGGCCCTGGCCGACTACCTCCGCGCCGAGCTCCTGTAGCCGGCCGGTACGGTCCAGCGGATGGACCTCCGGATCTTCACCGAGCCGCAGCAGGGCGCGAGCTACGACGACCTGCTGGCCGTGGCCACGCTGGCCGAGGAGCTGGGCTTCGACGCCTTCTTCCGCTCCGACCACTACCAGCGCATGGGTGGCGGCTCGCCCCTGCCCGGTCCGACCGACGCCTGGATCACCCTGGCCGGCCTGGCCCGGGACACGTCGACCATCCGGCTCGGCACCCTCGTCACCGCCGGCACCTTCCGGCTCCCCGGACCGCTGGCCATCGGCGTGGCCACCGTCGACGCCATGAGCGGCGGCCGGGTCGAGCTGGGCCTGGGCTCGGGGTGGTTCGAGGAGGAGCACACCTCCTACGGCATCCCCTTCGGCTCGGTGAAGGAGCGCTTCGACCGCTACGAGGAGCAGCTGGCGATCATCACCGGCCTGTGGGCCACGCCCGAGGGCGAGACGTTCTCCTTCGACGGGTCGGAGTACCAGCTGGCCGACTCGCCGGCGCTGCCCAAGCCGGTCCAGTCGCCCCGCCCGCCGATCATCATCGGCGGCGGGGGCCAGAAGCGGACGCCGCGCCTGGCCGCCACCTACGCCGACGAGTTCAACATGCCGTTCACCGACCTCGACGGCACCGGCGCCGCCTTCGACCGGGTCCGGGCGGCGTGCTCGGAGCGGGATCGCGACCCGGCGAGCATGGTGTTCTCGGCCGCCCAGGTCGTGTGCTGCGGCGCCGACGAGGCCGAGGTGGCCCGCCGGGCGAAGGCGATCGGCCGGGAGGTCGACGAGCTGCGCCGGAACGGTGCGGCCGGCACGCCCGACGAGGTGATCGCCCGCATCAAGGCCTACGGCGAGCTGGGCGCCACCCGGGCGTACCTGCAGGTCCTCGACCTGTCGGACCTCGACCACCTGCGGCTGCTGGCCGCCGAGGTCCTGCCCCACGTCTGACGGGCCGCCGTCGGTAGCCTCCGGGGATGACGTCGCCCGCGCCCGCCGAGCTCGGCCCGGACATGGGCTGGCACGTCGATCCGTGGCAGCGGCACCAGCTGCGCTTCCACGACGGCCAGCAGTGGACCGAGCACGTCGCCGACGGCGGCTTCCCCGGGCTGGACACCACCCCGGTGGCCGACATGCCCCGGTCGCGCCCCCGCCCGGTCGAGGACGCCCCGCCCCCCGGCCAGGGCCCGCGGGTGCTGCCCGACGAGCGCCGGGGCGCCACGTCGGGGCCGGGCTCGCTCGACGACCCGCTCCTGCTCCTCGACGAGCAGGCCGACGGCCGGCGCACGCTGCTCGACCCCGACGACCGGGTCGCAGGGCGGATCGAGCGGCTCCGGCCGTCGTGGCCCCGCCGGGCGCTCGGGCTGCTGGCCGCGGCCCCGTCCGAGGCCCCGACCCGGATGGTCGTCACCGACGCCGAGGGGGTCGAGCGGCTGCGGCTCTCCCGCCCCAGCCGCCGGATCGCCCCGGTCGTCGACCTGGCCGGGCCCGACGGGCTGTCCGCCACGGTCCGGGCCCAGGCCGTCCGCCAGGGCCTGCGGGCCGAGCTCCACGTCGGGTCGGAGGTGGTGGCCCACGTCGTCCAGGCCGGCACTCGGCGGGCCGAGCTCCAGGTGGTCGATGCCGAGGGCACGTCGCTGGCCCGCCTGGCCGCGGTGTGGGACATCCCCGGCGGTCGTCGCCACCTGCCCCCGGGCGTGCTGCTGGTCGACCGCCGCTCGTCGGGCTCGGCGCCCGACCCCGGGCGCGGGCTGCTGCTCCTCGGAGCCCTGCTGGCGGTCGAGCTGCTGGTGCCGCCGCCCCCGCCGCCCTCGTGAGCGACGTGTCCGCCGACCCGGAGGCCGCCGAGCCGGAGGTCGCCGGCCCGGCACCCGTCTCGCCCGTCGCCGCCGCCGTGCTGCTGGTGGCCGCCGTGGTCGTGGCCGCCCTCGTGAGCGTCTCGGTCGCCCGGCTGGTCCCCTTCGACGAGGACGAGGCCGCCGTCGAGGCGTCCCGGCCCGTGCCGGCCGAGCCCGCCGGCGCCGGCTTCCTCGACGGCGTGGCCCCGCTCGCCACCTTCGACGGCAGCGCGGCGACGCTGCCCGAGGGCTGGTCGGTCGAGGCCGGCGCCTGGGCGGTGGCCGACGGCGCCGCCCGCGCCACCGACGTCGGCGACGAGGGCGCCCTGGCCGTGGTGGCCGCTCCCGAGGGCGCCGAGATGGCCCAGGTCACCGTGCGCGACCCGGAGCCCGGCGCCGGGCGGGTGGGGACGTACGGCGACGTCGGCTCCTACGTCGCCCTCCAGGTGGGGCGGACCGGGACCACCGTCCAGCTGGTGCAGGTCGACGGCCGCCGGCTCCAGCCCCGGGTGCTGATCACGGCCGAGCTCACCAGCCCCGACGCCCCCCTCGTCCTCGCCCTGCGCCGGCACCTCGGCGGCTACGAGGCGGTGGCCAACGGCGATCGCATCGGCCGGCGCTCGGTGGCCGAGGAGGGCGTGCCCGGACCGTGGCGGGTCGGGCTCACCACCGGTCGCCGGCCCACCGCCACCGGCACCGCCTTCGACGACCTGGTCGTCGCCTGAGAGAGACCGAAACGGCGACCCTGAACGGGCGAGACGCCCGCTCAGGGTCGCGATGTCGGCTCTGGTTCGAGCCAGGCGCGGACGGCGGCGTCGAACCCCACCCCGGCGAGCAGGCAGACGGCCACGTCGCCCGGCGCCCGGAACCGCCAGATCCCGTAGACCGCCACCGCGACGACCAGCACGGTGATCACCGGCGCGGCCAGGGCGAGGAGGCCGAGCCGGTCCCGGCGCAGCCGGCGGGCGCCGACCACGGCCAGCCCGGCGAGCAGGTACCAGGAGCCGAGGCTGGCCTCGCCGATCCAGCGGGGGGCGCCCTCGTTCTGGTCGAGCAGCCCGACCTGCTGGATCGGCCGGAACAGCCCGACGACCCGGCCGAGGCGGGCGGCGGCCACGAACGGCAGCCGACCGGGGTGGTCCCGGGCGAAGTCGACCGCGACCTCCCGCAGGGCCCGGTCGGTCTCCGAGGCGTCCTCGTAGGGATCGGTGCCGGCGTCGAGCCCGCCCTCCACCGAGCACACGAAGGACCAGTAGCCGATCAGCGGGCCCTCATAGGTCAGGTCGCAGTTGCTGCTGACGAGGACCAGGCCGGCACCGGTCGACAGCGGCACCGGGTGCTCGAAGCGGCCCTGGTTGTAGGCCGACCAGGGGAGGACGACGGCGATCAGGGCCACCACGGCGATGGCCGCCGCCTGGGGCCGGCGCGCCGTGCGGGGGAGGCGGGGGACGAGGGCGACCAGCCCGATGACGAGGAGCAGCATCTCCGAGCGGGCCAGGCCGGCCAGCCCGATCGACGCCCCCACCGCGGCCAGCCGGGGCGCCGTCGGCCCGTCGAGGAAGCGGACGACGAGGTACAGGTACAGGGCCACGGTGAAGGCCGAGGCCGTCTCCGACAGGAGCATCCCGTCCCACAGCCAGAGGTTGGGGTGGACGGCGGCGGCCACCCCGGCCAGGACGCCGACCCGGTTGCCGCCCAGCCGGCGGCCGGCGGCGGCGACGAGCACGACGGTGGCCGTGCCGAGCAGGGCCGAGGCGATCATGTGGCCGAACGGCGAGCGGACGCCGAGGAACGACCACACGGCCAGGTAGGTGGAGTAGAGCGGCGGGTGGTCGGCGGCGGCCCGCTCGATGCCGGAGTAGGCGTGGACGAGGGGGTTGATGTAGCCGTGCCCGTCGGCCAGCAGGTTGGCCTGGTTGTGGAAGTAGTAGGCGTCGCCGCCCACCTCGTCGTGGCGCTGGCCGATCACGTGGGCCAACCGGACGGCCAGCCCGAGGACCCCCACCCCCGCCAGCAGCCTGCGCTCGGTCGTCACGGCCACGGCGCCGGACACTACTTGTGGGCGACCCCCGCCCCAGGCGCTAGGCAGGGGGCATGGCCGCCTTCGATCCGCCCGTCACCGCCGTCCGCGAGGTCGTGGCCCGGGCCCTGGCCGAGGACCTCACGCCCCTCGGCGACATCAGCGCCGCCCTGCTGCCGGCCGGCGCCACCGCCGAGGCCGCCCTCGCGTCCCGGGGCGAGGGGGTCGTCGCCGGCACCGCCTGCGTCGCCGAGGTGCTGCACCAGGTCGACCCGGCCCTCGTCGTGACCTGGGCGCTGGGCGACGGCGACGCGGTGGCCCCCGGCGACGTGATCGGCACGATCACCGGCCCGCTGGCGCCGATGCTGACCGCCGAGCGCACCGCCCTCAACCTGCTCTGCCACCTGAGCGGCGTGGCCACCCTCACCCGCCGCTTCGTCGAGGCCGCCGGCCCCGGCCTCCGGGTCTGGGACACCCGCAAGACCACGCCGGGCCTGCGGTCGCTGGAGAAGGCGGCGGTCCGGGCCGGGGGCGGGGCCAGCCACCGCGGGAACCTCTCGGAGTGGGTGATGCTCAAGGACAACCACCTCGAGCTCGTCCCCGTCGCCGACGCCGTGGCGCAGGCTCGGGCCTGGTTCCCCGCCCGCACCGTGCACGTCGAGTGCGACACGGCCGAGAAGGTGGCCGAGGCCCTCGCCGCCGACGCCGACGCCCTGCTGCTCGACAACATGACCCCCGACGGCGCCCGGGCC
>JBQGCF010000306.1:0-5605 GCA_052038315.1 Iamia sp. | reverse complement strand
GCTGCTTCACCTTCCTGGTCGACGGCTTCGTCGGCGCCAGCCCCGAGCTGCTCGTCGCCCGCCATGGCGCCGAGGTCCGCTCGCAGCCGATGGCCGGGACCGCCCCCCGCCGGGGCGACCCGGCCGCCGACGCCGACGCCGTGGCCCGGCTCCAGGCCTCGCCGTCGTACCGCCACGAGCACCAGGTCACCATCGACTCCGTCTACGACGCCCTGGTCCCGTTCTGCTCGTACCTCGACTTCGAGGCCGAGCCGTCGGTCGTCGCCCTCCCCAACGTCACCCACCTGGCCACGACGGTCGCCGGCCAGCTCTCGACGCCGGCCCCGTCGATCCTCGAGCTGGTCGCCGCCCTCCACCCCACGCCGGCGGTGTGCGGGCGGCCCCGCGCCGCCGCCCTGGAGGTGATCGACGAGCTGGAGGGCTTCGACCGGGGCCCCTACGCCGGCGCCGTCGGGTGGACCGACCGCCACGGGCAGGGCGAGTGGGCGGTGGCCATCCGCAGCGCGGTGATCGACGGGGCCCAGGCCCGGGTCTTCGGCGGCAACGGCATCGTCGGCGACAGCGACCCGGCCACCGAGCTGGTCGAGACCCGGGCCAAGCTCCAGGCCGTCCTCGGGGTGCTCGTCCGCCCCTAGAGGGCCGCTCGGGCGGCCTCGGCGATCGCCTGGTTGTGCCGGCGGTGGGCGGCCACGTTGGCGGCCCGGTCGGTGCGGACGTGGGTGACCGCGACGCCGTGGGCCGCGGCCAGGGCCGGGATGTCGGTGCCGTGGGGCGTGCCGAAGAGGGCCTCGAAGGCGGCCCCGCCGGGGCTGGCGGCCTGGGGCAGGAAGGAGAAGATCCCGCCGCCGTCGTTGTCGACGACCACGATCGTGAGGTCGACGTCCCGGGAGGCCAGGCCGATCAGGGCGCTGCTGTCGTGGAGGAGGGCGACATCGCCGATCAGGCAGGTCGTCGGGGCGCCGGAGCCGAGGGCGACGCCGATGGCGGTCGACAGCACCCCGTCGATCCCGTTGGCGCCCCGGTTGGCGTGGACCGTGACCCCCGAGCGGGGCCGGCCGTACCACTCGACGTCCCGGATCGGCATCGACGAGGACACGACGAGGTGGGCGCCGTCGGCCAGGTCGGCCAGCGTCCGCCGGGCGGTCCCGGCCTCGGTGGGCGCATCGGCGGGCTCGGCCGCCAGCGTGGCGTCGATCGCCTCCTGGGCGGCCGCCTCCACCCGGCGCCAGCGGGCGTTCCACCCGGGCTCGGTGGCCGGTGCCGTCGGCCGGGCGGCGGCCAGCGCCGTGGCCGGGGCGGCGACGTGGAGGGCGGTGCGGTGCGTCGGGTCGATCCAGCCGTGGGCCCCGACCCGCACCTCGACGGCGTCGGCGGCGGTGATCCACTCGTTGACGATGCGGGACGCGACCGGCCCGCCGAGGTGGAGGACGAGATCGGGGCGCAGGGCGGCGGCCACCTCCGGGTCGCGGAGCAGCGCGTCGGCGGCACCGACGGCGGCCTCGAAGCCCTCCTCCAGACCGCCGCGCAGCCGGGCATCGACCACGAGGGGCCAGTCGAGGGCGGCAGCCACCCGGGCGGCGGCATCGGCCGTGACCCGGGGATCGACGGCGCCCGGCTCGGCGCCGGCCACGACGAGACCCCGCCGGGCCCGGCCGAGCAGGTCCCGGAGCGCCTCCAGGTCGGGCGTGGCGGCGACCGGGGCAGAGGTGATCCAGGGCTGGCCGTCGGGGCGACCGGGCGGGACGTGGGCGGGCTCGCCCACCAGCGGCTCGCGGAAGGCGCAGTCGAGGTGGACCGGACCGGGCCGGCCGGCGGCGCCCAGGCCCCGGGCCTCCAGGACCGTGCGGGCGGCGCGGCCCCGCCAGGTGCCGGCGGCGGCTGCGTCGGGGACGCCGGGGGCGTCGAACCAGCGGACGGCGGAGCCGTAGAGCCGGATCTGGTCGATCGTCTGGGCCGCCCCGACGTCGGCCAGCTCGGGGGGCCGGTCGGCGGTGGCGACGATCAGCGGGACACCGGCCTGGTGGGCCTCGACCACGGCGGCGTGGACCTCGGCGGCAGCGGTCCCGCTGGTGGTGACGACCACGGCCGGGCGCCCGGTGGCCAGCCCGATGCCGAGGGCGGTGAAGGCCCCGGCCCGCTCGTCGTGGTGGACGTGGATGCGGATGCGGTCGTCGCCGTGGAGGGCCAGGGCCAGCGGCGTCGAGCGGCTGCCGGGGCAGACCACGGCGTCGGTCACCCCGCCGCGGGCCCACTCGTCGACCAGCACGGCGCAGTACGACGCCTGGAGGTCCTGCGCTTGCACAGCCCGAGCGTAGGGATACCGTCCGGCGGGTGACGAGGCCGACGGTCGTGCTGCTCCACGGGTTCACCCAGACCGGGGTCGCCTGGCGGCCGGTCGCCGAGCTGCTGGCCGGGACGCGGGTGGACGTCGACGTGGTGGCGCCGGACCTCCCGGGCCACGGCTCGGCGGCCGCCGAGCGTCGCGACCTGCCGGCCACCGCCGCCGCCCTGGCCGGCTCGCTCGCGGCCGGCGGGCCCGCCGTCGTCGTCGGCTACTCGATGGGTGGCCGCGTCGCCCTGCGCCTGGCCCTCGACCACCCCGAGGCCGTCCGCCACCTGGTGCTCGTCGGCGCCACCGCCGGGATCGACGACCCGGCCGAGCGGGCGGCGCGGCGGGAGGCCGACGAGGCCCTGGCCGCCCGGATCGAGGCCGAGGGCGTCGACCCCTTCCTCGATCGGTGGCTGGCCCAGCCGCTGTTCGCCGGGCTGGAGCCGGCCGCCGACGACCTGGCCGCCCGCCGGGCCAACCCGGCCGCCGGGCTGGCCGCCTCGCTGCGCCGCAGCGGCACCGGCACCATGGACCCGCCCTGGTGGGACGAGCTGCCCGGCCTGGCCGTCCCCACGACGGTCGTGGCCGGCGAACAGGACGCCAAGTTCCGGGCCCTCGGCCGGCGGCTGGCGGCGGGCATCGGGGGCCCGTCCGAGCTGGTCGTCGTCCCCGGGACGGGCCACGCCTGTCATCTCCAGGACCCGGCCGCCGTCGCCGCCATCGTCCAAGACGCCGTGGACCAGCCAAAACGGCAGTGACCCCGAGCGCCGCACCGGCCGGAGCCGGGCGGCGGCCCGGGGCCACCAGGCGGAAGGCATCCACCATGCGATCTTCCGGCGGCGTTAGCCTCCATCCGATCCCATTTCCATCGCCCGTCGGAGCCGGAGCTCTGGCGGGCGATGTCCTTTTTCCGAGCAGCGAGGGCGCCGGAGCGCACTGCCGACCGTCCCACCAGCGCCGGGCAGACCCGGTGCGGTGGACCCGTCCCGCAGCACGACCCGAGGGCCGGACGGCGGGGCGGACGGTGCCTACCTTCCTCCACAGCGGTGGTGCGCACCCCGGTGCCGGACCCGTTTCCCCGGGCGAGCCCCAGGTCGTTCTCCGGCCCCGGCACTGCGTCCGTGCCGTTGCGGTAGGGGGACTATCCGTTGCGGTGCGCTCGCGGTCAACGCCTTTCGCGAGATCCACAGAGTTCTCCCCGATGTTTCTCCCGTGTCCCCAAGCCACCGGTCGTCATCCACCGGTTGGTCACAGGTTCACCCACAGGGACGAGACATCCGCCACGAACAGGCGCGCGCCGGCCCCTAGCCGCCGAGGGCGAGACCGACCGCGAACAACGTCCCGAAGATCAGCTGGACGCGCCCGGTGGCCACCAGCACGGGGATCAGCGCCGGTCCCCGCGCCCCCTCCAGGACGGCCACCACCGGCTTCTGGGCGACCAGGACGGTGACGAGGGCGGCGGCCCCGGCCGGGCGGCCGCCCAGCCCGGCCACGAAGGGCACGCAGAGGAACGCGCCGAGGAGCAGTCCGACGTAGAGGAACCGGGTGCGGCGGTCGCCGAGGCGGACGGCGAGGGTGCGTTTGCCCACCTCGGTGTCGCCCGGGATGTCCCGCAGGTTGTTGGTGACCAGCAGGGCGGTCGCCAGGAGGCCGACGGGGACCGAGGCGGCCGGGCCCAGCCCGTCGAGCGCCCCGACCTGGACGTAGGTCGACCCGGCGGTGGCGACCACGCCGAAGAAGGTGAAGACGAAGACCTCGCCGAAGCCGGCGTAGCCGTACGGCCGGGGCCCGCCGGTGTAGAACCAGCCGGCGGCGATGGCGAGGACGCCGACGACGAACAACTCGGGCCCGACGGCCAGGGCCAGCGCCCCACCGGCGACCCCGGCCACGGCGAAGGAGAGCAGGGCCGCCTTCTTGACCGCCCCGGGCCGGGCCAGGCCCTGGCCGACCAGGCGGACCGGTCCGACCCGCCGCTCGGCGTCGTCGGTGCCCCGGATCCCGTCCGAGTAGTCGTTGGCGTAGTTGGTGGCGACCTGCAGGGCCAGGGCCACCACCAGGGCGCAGCCGGCCCGCCACCAGATCAGCCCGCCGGGCACCTCGCCCACCGCACAGGCGGTGCCCACCGCGACCGGCACCACGGCAGCCGGCAGCGTCCGGGGCCGGGCCCCGGCGACCCACAGCTTCAGCCCGGTGGGGGTCGGCGGCGCGACCGGCGTGCTCACGGGCGCTTGGGGAACTGCTCGAACTCGGGGCGGCGCTTCTGCTTGAAGGCGTCCCGGCCCTCCTGGGCCTCCTCGGAGCCGTAGAAGAGGAGGTTGGTGTCGTGGGCGAGCTGCTGGATGCCGGCCAGCCCGTCCTCGTCGGCGTGGAAGCTGGCCTTGAGCAGGCGCAGGGCGAACGGCGACAGCCGCATCATGTCCTGGCACCAGCGCACCGTCTCGGCCTCCAGCTCCTCGAGCGGGACCACGGCGTTGACCAGCCCCCAGTCCAGGGCCTGCTGGGCGCCGTACTGCCGGCAGAGGAACCAGATCTCCTTGGCCCGCTTCTGGCCGATCTGGCGGGCCAGGACCGAGGCGCCGAAGCCGCCGTCGAAGGAGCCGACGCGAGGGCCGGTCTGCCCGAAGGTGGCGTTGTCGGCGGCGATGGTGAGGTCGCACAGCACGTGGAGGACGTGCCCGCCGCCGACGGCGTAGCCGGCGACCATGGCGACGACCGGCTTGGGCAGCCGGCGGATCTGGACGTGGAGGTCGGTGACGAGGAAGCGGCCGACGCCCCGCTGGCCGACGGCGTCGTCGCCGACGTAGCCGGAGTCGCCCCGGGCCCGCTGGTCGCCACCGGAGCAGAAGGCCAGCGGCCCCTCGCCGGTCAGGACGACCACGCCGACGTCGGGATCCTCACGGGCGAGGGTGAAGGCGTCGACCAGCTCCTCGACCGTGTGGGGCCGGAAGGCGTTGCGGACCTCGGGCCGGTCGATCGTGATCTTGGCGATCCGGCCGCCGCCGTCGCCGTCGGGGAACGCCTCCGCCGTCTCGTAGCGGATGTCGTCCCACTCCCCCGCCGCCTCCCAGCGCAGGGCCGGGGTGATCGTGCGGGACGCGTCAGACGGATCGACCATGCCGCCGAGTCTGCTCCCACCTCGCCCCCATCGCGCAACCGAGCCAGGGCTCAGCGGCGCACGGCCCAGCGGGTCGGCGAAAGCCCGCGACCAGCCCCGGTGCGCCGGGGGGCAGCCCAGGGGCTGCCGGACGGTGCGCCAGCCCGAGCCGGTGAGCACGG